>JBEKSH010000054.1:0-8722 GCA_049517235.1 Roseiarcus sp.
TTCGCGACCTGACGACCGACAATCCGCAGCAGCAGAACCGGCTGGACGCGATCGCGCCGCTGATCGACAGCAAGTTGGCGGAGCTCAAGCAGACGATCGACCTGCGGCGGACCGAAGGCTTCGACGCCGCTTTGAAGGTCGTCCAGACCGACGTCGGCAAGGTCTATATGGACAAGATTCGGGCGCTCGTCGGCGAGGCGGATCAATCGGAGAGCGAATTGCTGAAGAAACGCTCCGAGGACGCCCATGCCAGCGCGACTCTGGCCACGGCGATCATCATCTGGGGCGGCCTTGCCGGCGCGCTCCTGGTGGGGACGATCGGCTGGTTCATCACGAGATCGATGTCGGGGCAAGTCGGGACCGCCGTCGGCCACGTCCAGAGCTCCTCGGCTGAGCTCCAGGCGGTCGCCAACCAGCAGGCGACCGGCGCAAAGGAGCAGGCGACGGCGATGACCGAGATCACAACGACGATCAGCGAGCTGTTGGCGACGTCGCGCCAGATCGCCGAGAGCGCGCAGCGCGTGGCGCGGAGCGCCGAGCAGACGGCGAGCGCCGCGCGCGCGGGTCACGGCACGGTCGACATGACGCACGGGTCGATCTCCGGCATCCGACACCAGGTGGATCAGATCGTCGCCCACATGCTGGAGCTGGGGAAGAAATCCCAGGAGATCGGAGCGGTTCTCGACATCGTCTCCGAGCTGGCCGAGCAAACCAACATCCTCGCCATCAACGCGACCATCGAGGCGGCCGGCGCCGGCGAGAGCGGCAAGCGGTTCGCCATCGTCGCCGACGAGATCCGCAAGCTGGCGGACCGGGTCGGCGGGTCCACCAAGGAGATCCGGACGCTCATCGACGATGTGAGAAGCGCCGTCAACACCACGGTGATGGCGACCGAATCGGGCTCAAAGGCGGTCGACGGGGGATCAAGGCAATTCGGCGAAGTGGCCTCCGCGTTCAAGGAGATTTTCGGTCTCGTCACGACCACGACCGAGGCGGCGCGCGAGATCGAACTGTCGACCAAGCAGCAGAGCACCGCCGTCGAGCAGGTGAACGTCGCCATTGCAAACGTCGCGCAGGCGTCGAGGGAGACCGAGACGAGCGCAGGCCAGACATTGCAAACGGTGTCGCAGCTGGCGAGCGTGTCGAAGAACCTGCTGCGGATCATTCAACCCCATATGGCGTCGTAGCGCATGCCGCGGGACCCGTATCGATACTTCCGCCTCGAAGGACGCGAACTGCTCGATCAGTTCGGCCAGGGGATCCTGGAGCTTGAGAGGGGTGGGAGCGACGCGGCGGTGCTTCAGCGGCTCTTGCGGCTGGCGCATACGCTCAAGGGCGCCGCCCGCATCGTCAAGCAACAGGAGATCGCCGATCGCGCGCACGCGATCGAGGACGCGCTGTCGCCGTTCCGCGAATCGAGCGCGGCCGTCGCGCGCGAGCAGATCGATACGGTCCTGCAACATCTCGGCGAAATCGGGCAGCGGCTTCAGACGCTGAATCCGGTCGGGGGCTCGGATGTGCCCGCGCAGGGCAAACCCGCCGCCGAAGAGGGCGTTCGGCTCGTACGCGCCGATGTCACGGAAATCGACGCGGTGCTCGACGGCGTGCTCGAAGCGCACGCGCTCCTGAACGGGCTTCGCGGCTCCACCAGGGCCATCGAGCAGACCCAGCGTCTCGTCGACATTCTGCTGGCGGAGCTGGCGGCCGGCGTCGGGACCGAGCATGGCGGGCAGCGGCGCTTTAGCGCCGAGCACGTCGCGGCGACGGCGGCGGAATTGCGCAGAGGGGTCGTCGGGCTTGAACGCAATCTTGGCTCGGCCATCGACCAGATGGACCGCGAGCTGCGCCAACTGCGCGACACCGCGGAGCAGCTGCGCCTGGTTGCGGCCTCGACCCTGTTCACGGCGCTCGAAAGAACGGCGCGCGACACCGCCCAGGCGCTATTCAAGGAGGTCCGGTTCGACGGGACGGGCGGCGACATACGCCTCGATTCTCACGTCCTCGCAACCGTGCAGGGCGCGCTCACGCAGATTGTGCGCAACGCCGTGGCGCATGGAACGGAATCTGAAACCGAACGGCGGTCGCTCGGCAAGCCCCGGACCGGCCGCGTGCACGTCGACGTCTTCCGCCGCGGCAGGCGGATCGTATTCAAATGTCACGACGATGGGCGCGGTCTCGACTTCGCCGCCGTGCAGCGCATTGCCGTGCGCCGGGGCCTGTTGGGCGCGAACGCTGGCGAGCTCGGCGCTGAGGAGCTCGTCCGCCTGCTTTTGCGCGGCGGCATCAGCACGTCGCGATCCGTCACCGAGGTCTCGGGGCGCGGCATCGGCCTCGATATCGTGCGCGAGGCGCTCGACCGCCTCGGCGGCGAGGTGATTGTCCGCACCGAACCCCGCCAAGGCACGACATTCGAGCTCGTCGTTCCGCCTTCCCTGCTTTCCACCGACGCCCTCATGGTGACGACTTCCGCGACCGCGGCCGCCATTCCGCTCGACGCCGTCCGCGGCTCCATACGGGTCGCCGCCGCCGAGATATCGACGACGGCGCGCGGCATGTCGGTTCTTTACGGGAGAAGCGCAATTCCCTTCGTCCCCCTCTCGAAGGCGCTCGACGGCGCGCGTCCAGCCGCCGGCCGCAATTGGACCGCCGCCGTGGTCGAGGGCTCCGGAGGTCTGGCGGCGTTCGGCGTCGATCGCCTGCTCGGCACGGCGCGCGTGGTCGTGCGCCCGCTCCCGGAGCACGCCCACGCCAACGCGGTCGTCGCCGGCGTCTTTCTCGACGCCGAAGGCAATCCCCAGCTTGTCCTCGATCCCGACGGGTTGGTGACGGACGCCTATCGCGCCGAGGATGTCGCGCTTGAGCAGGCGCCGCCGAGGCGCCCCGTGCTTGTGGTCGACGATTCCCTGACCACGCGCATGCTGGAGCAGAGCATTCTTGAATCCGCCGGCTACGAGGTTGACGTTGCGTTGTCCGGCGAAGAGGCCCTCGAGAGCGCCCGCCGCAAGCGCTATGCGCTGTTTCTCGTCGATGTCGAAATGCCGGGAATGGACGGATTCAGCTTCATCAGGCACGTCCGCGCGGACCCGGCGATCCACGACGTCCCAGCGATCCTGGTGACGTCGCGCGCCGCCGCCGAGGATCGCCAGCGCGGACGCGACGTCGGCGCGCAAGGCTACATCGTCAAGAGCGAGTTCAACCAGGTCGAGCTCCTCACGTTGATCAGGCCGCTGATGGGTTAGCCGATGGACAAGATCCGCGTGCTGGTGGTCGAGGATTCGCTGACGGTGCGCCAGCGTCTGTTGGAGATTCTCGCCTCCGATCCGCAGATCGAACTCGTTGGCGAGGCCGATGACGGAAAACGCGCGATCGAGATTTGTCAGGACGCCCGGCCCGACATCGTCACCATGGATATGATGCTGCCGGTCATGACCGGGCTCGCGGCGACGGAATATATCATGGCCCATTGTCCGACGCCGATCCTGGTGGTGTCGTCCTCGGTCAACCGCGGCGAGCTGTTCAGGACCTATGACGCGCTGGCGGCAGGCGCGGTCGATGTCCTGGAAAAGCCGACGGGCGCCGAACCCGACGGGGTGTGGGAACACAAATTCATTTCGACAATCAAGCTGGTGTCGCGAATCCGCGTAATCACCCACCCGCGCGGACGGCTGAAAGCGCTTGGCCGGCCCGCGCCGGACCCCCCGCCGCGACCGATCGATCTGCGCGCGCGTAATCGCGGCTGCGAGCTTGTCGCCATCGGCGCGTCGACCGGAGGGCCGGCCGCCATCGTCGAGATCCTGCGGGCTCTGCCTGCAACATTTCGCCTGCCGGTGCTGCTCGTCCTCCACATCGCCGAGCCTTTCGGGGCGGCCTTCGCCGACTGGCTCGACGCGCAAACCATGCGGCGGGTGGCCCTTGCCAATGACGGCGATCCGATAGCAGCGCTGGCGGGCCGCGTCGTCATGGCGCCCGCCGGCCGGCACCTCGTTGCGCGTGGCGGCCGTCTTCGCCTCACCTGCGATCCGGAGCGGCACTCCTGCCGACCGTCGGTCGACGCGCTGTTCGAATCGGTGGCGGAGGACTACGGGGCCTCGACCGCCGGCTGCCTGCTGACCGGAATGGGACGCGATGGCGCGCTCGGCCTGCTGAAGATCAGGCAAGCCGGCGGCACGACGATTGCGCAGGACGAGACGACGTCGGTCGTCTACGGCATGCCGCGCGAGGCGGTGTCGCTTGGCGCGGCGACCCACATCTTGCGCCTCGACGAGATTGGCCCGGCGCTTGCGTCGCTGCCGGTCGCCGAAGTCGAGGCGCGCCGATGAACGCGCCGGTTCTCATCGTCGATGACAGCCTGACCGTCCGCATGAACCTTACCGAGGTGCTCGAAGCGGCCGGACTTTCCGCCACGCCATGCGCCACCGGCGCGGAGGCGCGCAAAGCCCTCGCCGAGGACAGGTTCGCCCTGGTCATACTCGACGTTCTCCTGCCCGACGCCGATGGCGTCGAACTGCTGCGCGAGATCCGCGAAGCCTCTCGAACCAGCGCCATGCCGGTGATCCTGCTGTCGACCGAGGCTGAGGTCCGCCATCGCATCCGCGGCCTCACGACCGGCGCCGACGAATATATCGGCAAGCCTTACGAGCCGGGCTATGTGGTCGCTCGCGCGCGTGAGCTCATGCGCCGCGGCCAGACGGCGGGCGCGCCCGCGCGCGAAACAATCCTGATCATCGACGACAGCGTCACGTTCCGGGAAGAGTTGAAGGAGACCCTGGAACTGGCCTCCCACAGCGTGCTGGTCGCGGCGACCGGCGAGGAAGGGCTGCAGCTTGCGGCCGATATGCGGCCGAGCGGGATTGTCGTCGACGGCATATTGCCTGGCATCGATGGCGCAACGGTTGTCCGGCGCATCCGGTTGGACGCGGCGCTCAGGCGCATGCCCTGCCTGCTGCTGACCGCCTCCGAAGATTTGGGCGCCGAGATCCGGGCGCTCGACGCGGGCGCCGACGCGTTCGTCAGGAAAGACGATGACATCGCCGTCATTCTCGCGCGACTCAACGCCATGCTGCGAAGCTCGGCGACGCAAGCCCAGGATCAGGGCACCGCGAGCCTGCTTGGGCCGAAGAAGATTCTGGCGGTGGACGACAGCGAGACCTACCTGCAGGAACTGGCGCGGACGCTGCGCGGGGACGGATATGAGTTGGTTCTCGCCCGCTCCGGCGAGGAAGCGCTCGCGCTGCTCGCGGTCCAGCCGGTGGACTGCATTCTTCTCGACCTCGTCATGCCCGGCATCGGCGGCCAGGAAACCTGCCGCCGGGTGAAGGACGTCCCG
This sequence comes from Roseiarcus sp., assembly GCA_049517235.1. Classification (GTDB taxonomy): domain Bacteria; phylum Pseudomonadota; class Alphaproteobacteria; order Rhizobiales; family Beijerinckiaceae; genus Roseiarcus. Next base: position 5,327 of record JBEKSH010000054.1, read on the forward strand.
GTGACGCGCGACATCCCGATCATCATGCTCACCGCCATCGAGGATCGCGGCGCGATGATCAAGGGCCTCGGGGCGGGGGCGGATGACTACATCTCCAAGTCGAGCGATTTTGAAGTGCTGCGCGCCAGGGTGCTCGCGCAGATGCGGCGAAAGCAGTTCGAAGACGAGAACCGGCGGATCCGCGAGCAGCTGTTGTGCAAGGAGCTTGAGTCCGCGGAAGCCCGCGCGGCCCGCGAACTGGCGCAAGCCCGCGCGGCCCTCGTTGAGGAGCTCGAATCGAAGAACAAGGAGCTGGAAGCCTTCAGCTACTCGGTGGCGCACGATCTGCGCGCGCCGCTGCGCAGCATCGACGGCTTCAGCCGGATGCTTTTGAAGGACTACGCGACGATCCTGGACGGCGAGGGAAAGGAATATCTCGGCTATATCAGGGAATCGGCGCAGTATATGGGGCGCATGATCGACGATCTCCTGAGCCTGTCGCGCGTGATACGGAGCGAATTCCGGCGCGAGCAGGTAGATCTGACGGCCATCGCATCGAACGTGGCGGCGCGGCTGCGCAGGGATCATCCGGGACGTCAGGTAGAGATCGCCGTCGCTGACCATCTCGTCGCCGCCGGGGATGTGCGACTGCTGACGATCGCGCTCGAAAACCTCATGGGCAACGCGTGGAAATTCACCGGGAAGCGCGCGGACGCGCGGATCGAGGTCGGAGTCTGCGACGACGGCGGGCGCCGCGCTTATCTGGTGCGCGACAACGGGGCCGGCTTCGACATGACCTACGCGTCGAAGCTGTTCGGCGTCTTTCAGCGCCTGCATTCCAGCAGCGAATTCGAGGGAACCGGAATCGGCCTCGCGACGGTCCAGCGGATCGTGCGCCGGCACGGCGGCCGCATCTGGGCGGAAGGGCGAGTCGGAAAGGGAGCGACCTTCTTCTTCACCCTCGAAGAGGACTCATCCGCCAACCGGCCGCCAGGCTCTTCGAGGCCGGAAACGGCGACCAGACAGGGATGACGCTTCCACGCCATTCACCCGGTCATCCCCTCACATTCCACGGCCGCGGCGCCGCTGCGCCAACGCCGCCCGCGCCAGACATTGAGCGCTGCGCCAGGCATAAGGATCAAACCGAGGATGTGAAACGCCGGAACGAATGCTCGCCCCGCCCGAACAGGCCAGCGTGACGGTGAACGGCAAGCCGGCAATGGCGGCTATGCCCGCTGCACCATGCGGGAGCCGTCGGGGCGAACGAAATGCGCGACGAGGCCAAGCGCGCGCACCACCGGCGCGGTCGCCTCCGCCGGCATCAGGGCGAAGGCGTTGGAGAGGGCGTTCGACTCGGTCGCGGTCGCCGTCTCGACCGAGACGGAAAGCCAGCGCCAGCTGGTGTGGCCGCTCCACGGCTCGAAGATATGATTGAAGCGGCCGGCCGGGTCGAACAAGGTGCCGTAGCCGCCGGCCGTCGCGACTGCGCGGTCGGCGAGCGGGATGCGCTCGGCGATCTTTCCGGGAGCGCGCGGGTCTTCCAATCCGACCGACCAGGGGCCGCCGCCGGGGCGCCCGCCGAGCGCGCGGGTCTTGCCCATGTCCACCAGGGCATGTTCGACGCCGCCGGCGCGCAGCAACTCGACGACGCGGTCGGTGATATAGCCCTGACCGATGCCGTTCAGGGTGACGCCCATTCCCGGCCGCGCCAGCCGCAGCCGCGCCGGGTCCACCTCCAACGCGTCCTGGCCCACGCGCGCGGCGGCCGCGGCGATGGCGTCGGCCGGAGGGCCGTCGGGCGACGCGTCGGGTCGGGAGAAATGCCCGGCGTAAAGATCCCACAGCGGCTGCACCGTCACGTCGAAAGCGCCGCCGGTGAGCGCGCCATAGCGGCGGCTCTCGGACAGCACGCGCACAAGGTCGAAAGGCGGATCGTCGAGCACGCCGTCGCGGTTGAGGCGCGACAGCGCGCTATCCAGCCGATACAGACTCATGACGCGTTCCAAGCGTTCCACCTCGGTCAGGCTCGCCGCGATCAGCCGGTCGGCGGTCGTGGGGTCCGGGTGGTGAATCTGCAAGGTGGCGTCGCAGCCAAGCGCGGCTCCCGACCAGACGCGCAGCTGCGGCGCGGCGCGGGCGGGCGCGAAGGGCAGCAGCGGCAGCCCGCCGGCGGCGGCGGTGATGGCGATGAAGCGGCGGCGCGTGGTTCGCATCATGGGTCTCCCGGAGTCGCGGTGAGGACGTAGTCTTTTGGCACGTCGGCGAAGCTCACGACCCGCCCGCCGTTGGCCTCGGCGAAACCGCGAGCCGCGGCGGCGTCGCCGAACGGGATCGCCTCGTCGGTGTTCATGCCGCTGCGGCGGCGACTGCCGATCACGAAGGAGGCCTGATGGGCCTCGACCCATAGGCCGGGCTCCGGCTGGTCCCAGTCTTTTGCCCGCGCCATGTCGCTGACATAAATTGCCGAAATCGCCTTTGGCATTTCGGGCAGCATCGCGAAGGCGAAAGCGTCGCGGACGGTGGCGAACCAGTAAGGGGCGGGCAGACCCCGAACGAAAATCTGGGCTTTGGGTCCAGCATGCTCGGTCAGCGCCATGCCGCAGAACTGGGCGGTGGCGGCGTCCGTCACTTCGCGCGGGCGTGGCGACTCGGCGGTCGAGTCGTCCTGCTTGCAGGCGGCCAGCAACACCAGGACGAGCAGGACCAGTATGCGCTTCACACTTGCCTCCGTGCGAACAGGGCGGCGGCGGCGCCCAACGGCACAACCATCCAGGCCGCGAGCGCGCCAAGCAGCGCGCCGGGACCGAGGCCGGTGCTTGCGCCGAGGCCGGCGACGCCAGCGAAGCCGCTGACATTCGGCGTGGCCGTCAGGTTGAGCAGCCGGTAGGCGTCGGCCGGATTCAGCAGCAGCAGCAGGTTCAACACATCGGCCGTCACCGTGCGGCCCTGGTCGGCCACCAGCACGCCGAGCAGCGCCATGTCGTAGAGCAGCACGAAGAACAGCCAGACGCCGATGGCGATGCCGCCGGCCGTGCCGCGGTCGCGCACCAGCGTGCTCACGAGATAGCCAATGGAGATGAAGACGCCGCCGAGCAGCACCGAGGACGCGACCATGAGGGCGAAGGCGCCCCAGGCGCTGCGATCCTCATTGCCGGCCCATTGCAGAGCCAGCCCGGCGACGCCATAGCCGATCACGGTGGCGAAGCCCAGGATGCCGAGGTGGCCAACAAACTTGCCCAGCATCACCTGCCAGCGCGCCACCGGGTAGGCGAGCAGCAGCGCCATGGTGCCGCGATCCACCTCGCCGACGATGGCGTCGTACGACAACAGCAGCGCGATCAACGGGACCAGAAAGATGGTCAGGCTGGACAGGCTGACGATCGTAACGGCGAGCGCGCTGACCTTGACCGTGCCGGT
>JBEKSH010000055.1:0-8690 GCA_049517235.1 Roseiarcus sp.
GCGGCAACGCCGCGCGCCCCTATTCGGTCGAACCGTGCGGCGGCGTCCATGTCGCGCGCACCGGCGACATCGGCCTGATCTCGGTCACCGGCGAAAGCGCGGTTTCGGCCGGCGTGCGTCGCATCGAGGCCAGGACCCGCGACGCGGCGCGCCATCAGCTCAACGAGGAGGCGCGCGCCTTCGCCAAAATCGCCTCGGCGCTGCGCGCGCCGCCCGCCGAGGCGGGCGCGCGCCTCGCCGCGCTGATCGAGGAGCGCCACAAGCTCGAGCGCGAGCTCGCCGACGCGCGGCGCCGTATCGCGATGGGCGGGGGCGGCGGGCCGGCGCAGGGGGAGGCCGTGCGCGAGGTCGGCGGCCTCAAACTTTACGCGCGCGCGGTGAGCGGCGTCGAGATGAAGGACCTGAAATCGATGGCCGACGAGGCCAAGCAGGCGATCGGCTCCGGGGTGGTCGCTATCGTCGCCCTTGCCGAGGACGGCAAGGCGAGCGTCGTCGTCGCGGTGACCAGCGATCTCCTGGCGCGCCATAGCGCGGTCGATCTCGTGCGCATCGCCTCGGCGACGCTCGGCGGCAAGGGCGGCGGCGGCCGCCCCGACATGGCGCAGGCCGGCGGTCCCGACGGCGCCAAGGCCGAAGCCGCGCTCGACGCGATCGAAGCGGCGCTGCGCGCCAAGGCGGCGTGAGCCGCGCCCTTCTCCCGCTATGCGGGAGAAGGTGGCCCGACGAAGTCGGGCCGGATGAGGGACCTCGAAGCTTGGCGCGGCGTCAATCAGGCCTATTGCGCATCGAAACGCCCTCATCCGGCGCTTCGCGCCACATTCTCCCGCCCAAGGCGGGAGAAGGGTTCAGCCCGCCATCGCCGCTCTCGGATTCGGCCTGGTCCTATCCCGTCATCCGGCCTTTCGACGCGCCTCGACATAGCGTCTCAGCACGGCGTTGATGCGCGTCTGGTAGCCGCGCCCTTGAGCCTTGAACCAGCCAAGCACATCGTCGTCGAGCTTGAGGCCGACGGGAATCTTGATCGGGCGGCGGATTTCGCCCCGCGCCCATTCTTCGTCGGTCATCGGCGGACCGTCCGCGTCATTTGCGGCGACGCGCTCAACTTCGCTGTCCGGCATCCGGTCAAGGCGATCGTAGTCCGTGCGGTCGAGCAGTGGGACGAGCGCGCCTTTGGCTTTCTTCTCGAAGGCCTTGCCATCGATCAGGACGACGCGAACAGTTTTAGTCTTGCTCATAGCGCCGACGCTCCCTTTGATTGGCCTTGCGCGCCGAAATGATCCGCGTCGTGGCGCCGCGCATCGTGAAGGTCACGTGATAGAGGCGTCCGTCGCAGCGCGCGAGCATGTTGAATCGCTGCTCGCCATAGTCCCGGCGAGTGTCTCGCGTAATCCTTCGGTTTGGGTCCGAGAAGCCGACCAGAACGGCCGAAAAATCCACGCCGCGCTCGGCGAGGGTTCCGTCGCGTTTAGCCGGCGACCACTCGAACTCCATGCGCCAAGATCGGAAACATCTAGATAATTGTCAAGACAATCCATTTCTTGGCGTCAAAGAAGGCGTCAAGCCCGCAACCGCGCCGGTCACCCCATCGCCGCCTTCAGATTCGCGTCAACCTTGTCGAGGAATCCCGTCGTCGAGAGCCATTTTTGCTCCGGCCCGACCAGCAGGGCGAGGTCCTTGGTCATGAAGCCCGCTTCGACCGTGTCGACGCAGACCTTTTCCAGCGTCGCGGAAAAGCGCGCCAGCGCCGCGTTGTCGTCGAGCTTGGCGCGATGGGCGAGGCCGCGCGTCCAGGCGAAGATCGAGGCGATCGAATTGGTAGAGGTTTCCCGGCCCTTCTGATATTCGCGATAATGGCGCGTCACCGTGCCGTGCGCCGCTTCCGCCTCGACCGTGCGCCCGTCGGGCGACAGCAGCACGCTGGTCATCAGGCCGAGCGAGCCGAAGCCCTGCGCCACCGTGTCCGACTGCACGTCGCCGTCGTAATTCTTGCACGCCCAGACATAGCCGCCCGACCATTTGAGCGCCGAGGCGACCATGTCGTCGATCAGCCGATGCTCGTAGGTGAGGCCCGCGGCGACGAACCGCGCCTTGAATTCGGCCTCGAAGACTTCCTCGAACAGGTCCTTGAAGCGGCCGTCATAGGCCTTCAGAATGGTGTTCTTGGTCGACAGGTAGACCGGATAATGTCGCGACAGGCCATAGTTGAGCGACGCGCGCGCGAAATCGCGGATGGAATCGTCGAGGTTGTACATCGCCATCGCGACGCCGGGGCCGGGGAACTTGAACACTTCCCGGTCGATCACCTGGCCGTCCTCGCCCTCGAAGCGGATGGTCAGGCGGCCCTTGCCCGGCACCCGGAAATCGGTGGCGCGGTATTGATCGCCGTAGGCGTGGCGGCCCATGACGATCGGCTTGGTCCAGCCGGGCACCAGGCGCGGCACGTTCTTGCAGATGATCGGCTCGCGGAAGATTACTCCGCCCAGGATATTGCGGATCGTGCCGTTCGGGCTCTTCCACATCTGCTTGAGCTTGAACTCGGCGACGCGCGCCTCGTCCGGCGTGATCGTCGCGCATTTGACGCCGACGCCGCAGGCTTTGATCGCCTCGGCTGCGTCGACCGTCACCTGGTCGTTGGTGGCGTCGCGATGCTCGATGCCGAGATCGAAATACTGAAGCTCGACGTCGAGATAGGGATGGATCAGCTTGTCGCGGATCAGGCGCCAGATGATGCGGGTCATCTCGTCGCCGTCGAGTTCGACAACCGGGTTGGCGACCTTGATCTTGTCCATGGGTCGTGAGCCTTTCCAGCGCGCGGTGTGCGCTGCGACGTGAGCCGATCCGGCTATAGCATTCGACGGGGATCAGGCAAAGCGGACGGCTGAAAAAGCGCGAAGCCGCTCGCGCCGGCTGCGGCGCGATTGAATAGGGTAGGGGCCTATGCTATACGGCGGCATGACGCACACCATTCGAGAAAAGCAGAAGCTGCTCGCCCGGGTGCGCCGCATCCGCGGCCAGGTCGAGGCGATCGAGCGCGCGCTCGAGGGCGAAGCCGGCTGCGAGCCCGTCATGCATCTGATCGCCGGCGCGCGCGGCGCGATGGCCGGCCTGATGGCCGAAGTCGTCGAGGATCACGTGCGCGAGCACCTGGTCGACGCCGTTCGCCACCCCGGCGCCTTGAACGACGAAGCCGCGGAGCAATTGCTCAGCGTCGTGCGCACCTACTTGAAGTGAGGCCGATGATGACGCACGGCTCGATCGAGTTCACGCCCGCCCACAACCATGTGTTTCTTGGCCGGGGCCATGAGAAGAGCGAGCGCCGGACCTGGGCGGTGATCGCGCTCTGCGGCGCGATGATGATCGGCGAAATCGCCGGCGGCCTGATGTTCGGTTCGATCGCCCTTGTCGCCGACGGGATGCACATGAGCACGCATGCGGGCGCGCTGCTGCTCGCCGCGCTCGCCTACACCTATGCGCGCAAATACGCCGCCGACCCCCGTTTCACGTTCGGCACCGGGAAAATCGGCGATCTCGCGGGCTTCACCAGCGCCATCATCCTCGCGATGATCGCCCTGCTGATCGGCTACGAATCCGTGGCGCGCCTGTTCGCGCCGGTGCCGATCCATTTCGCGCAGGCGATCCCGATCGCCTGTCTCGGCCTTGCCGTGAACGTCGCGAGCGCCTGGCTGCTCAGCGGGGGCGGCCATTCGCATGGGCCCGGTCACGCGCACGGTCATACGCATGGCCGCGCTCATGGCCATGAACACGACGAGGCGCACAGCATTGCGACCGGCAACGGCGTTGTCGTCCTCGAGGTCTTCGAGGATGGCGCGCCGCCGCGTTTCCGGCTGCGCGCGCAAGGCGGCCCCGCTCTGTCCGCTTTATCCGCCTCCGTTGAGACCGTGCGGCCGGACGGCGCGCGTCAGTTGTTCGCGATGCGGGACGCGGGCGGCTATCTCGAATCGATCGAGGAAATTCCGGAGCCGCACGCCTTCGCCGCGCATGTGCGGATCGGCGGACGGGATTACCCGGTCGCCTTCGAAGAACACGCGCACGCGGGGGGCAAGGCGGAGCGCGACAACAACATGCGCGCCGCCATCGTCCACGTCATCGCCGACGCCGCCGTGTCTGTGATGGTCATCGTCGGGCTGTCTTTCGCTCGTCTGTTCGGCTGGCTGTGGATGGACCCGCTCGCCGGCGTCGTCGGCGCGCTGGTCATCGCAAGCTGGTCCTATGCGCTGATCCGCGACACCGGCGCCATCCTGCTCGACATGAATCCGGATTCGCAGACGACTTCGCAAATCCGCCAGATCATTGAAGGCGAAGGCGACCGCGTCGCCGATCTCCACCTCTGGCGGCTCGGCCCTGGCCATCTTGGCGCGATCCTCGCGGTGGCGACGAGGCGGGGCAGGGGACCGGACTACTACCGCGGCCGCCTCGCCGGCGTTCGCGGGTTGTCGCATCTGACGATCGAGGTGATCGCCGGCTAGGCGCCGCGCCGCCAACCCGATATTTAGTGTCATGCTAGTTGACATGAAAATAATTTCATGTCACACCTAGTGTCATGAAAGTCCATCCACGCCCCTATGTCATGACCGCGCGCGCCGATTCGGCCGCCGCGACCCGGGCGCGCCTCATCGAGAGCGCGGCGACGCTGCTGGGCGCCAACACATTCGACGCCATGACGCTCGAGGCGATCGCCGCCGGCGCCGCGACCACGCCTCGAACGGCGCTGCGGATTTTCGGCAGCAAGGAGGCGCTGTTCGCCGCGGCGCTCGACAGGGTTGGCGAGAGCGGCTTCGGGCCTGTGCGCCCCGGCGACGTCGACGCCACGCTCGATAGCCTTTACGATTTTTACGAGATGTTCGGCGACATGGTCATCCGATGGCTCGCCGACGAGCCCCGCATTCCCGCCATGCGCGACCACCTCAATGAGGGGCGGCGCAATTTGCGCGCCTGGGTTGGCGAATCCTTCGCGCCGACGCTCGACCGCCTTGAGGGCGGCGCGCGCAAGCAGATGCTTGATGCGCTGATCGTCGCGCTCGACGTCTACACATGGAAGCTCGCGCGGCGCGATTTCGGCCTCAGCCGAAAGGCGGCCGAGGCCGTCGCCCGCCGCATCGTCGCAGCTTTGACCGAGGGAGGATGAACATGGCCGGAATTTTATGGTTGAACTGGTCGGGCGGCGGCAATCTGCCGCCAAGCTTGGGGATCGCCCGCGCCTTGACCGAGCGTGGACATAGCGTCGCCTTCGCGGGCAGGCCCGAAATGGTCGGACGCGTCGAGCGGGCGGGATTTCGCGCGATCGAGCTGACGCGGGCTTACGAGCAAGTGGCGCGCTATCCCGACAAATGGCTGCCGCGGCCGGCGAGCTTTCTATCTTCGCCGGCGGTCGCCGATGAGATCCGTGCGCTTCTCGCCTCGGAGGCCCCCGACCTTGCGATCATCGACGCGATGTTTCCCGCCGCCTTGAGCGAGGCGGCGCGTTTCGGCGGCCCGACGATCGTCATGTGCCACACCGGCGTCTGGCGATTGCTCGAGCAATGGCGCAAGATGCTCGCGATGATCGTCTCGTTGCGCGTCGAGGCGGCATTCGGCGCGCTGCCCGCCGGTCTCGACGAACTCTGGATGGCGCGCGACAGGGTGCTCGTGACGACGCTGAGAACGCTTGACGACGCGCCCGGCGAACTTGCCTATGCTGACAAGCTGCGCCACGTCGGCCCGGTGCTGGAGCGCGAGCGCCATGGCGCGCGCGTCTCGCTTCCCTGGCGCGACGACGATCCGACCCCGCTCGTCCTCGTCAGCTTCAGCACGGCGCCCGAGCAAGGCTCGGTCGCAAAATTCCAGAACGCGATCGACGCGCTCGCCGAGCTTCCCGTTCACGGCGTCGTGACGGTCGGCGACAGCATCGATCCGGCCGCCCTGAAGCCGTCCGCCGATGTCGTGGTCTTCGCGACCGCCGATCATGACGATCTGATGCGCCGCGCCGCGCTGGTCGTCACCCATGGCGGCCACGGCACGTTCATGCGCGCGCTGAAAAATGGCCTGCCGATGGTCGTCATCCCCGGCATGGCGCATGATCAGCCCGTCAATGCGGCGGCGGCGCAGGCCTGGGGCGTCGGGCGCGCGCTGCCGGGCGGCGCGAGCGCCGACATGATGCGCGCGGCGGTGCGGGAAGTTCTCGCCTCGCCCGCTTTCCGCGACGCGGCGCGCGCGATCGCGCGGCAGTTGGCCGGCGTCGACGGCGCCAGCAACGCCGCCGACGAGATCGAGCAATTGCTCGCCGAACCGTTGCGGCAAGCCTCGTGAACGACGGCCGGTCGTCTCGATCGGCCTCGTCGTCGCGGCGGGCGGCGGGATTTGCGGCCGCGGCCGATTCGCCCGATCGGCGCTGGGCCGGCGCCGGCTCGGCGCGCCCCGGCCGACCCCGGTCGAGGCACCGGCGACCACGGCGGTCGTCGTCACGCGTTCGCTCCTTGCCTTGAGAGGCGGGTCGGGCGGACGAAAGCGCCGCCGCTATTGCGGCGCCAGCTTGCCGGTCGGCGCCCCGAAATCAAGCGTCGAGAACACTTTCTTTGCGTCGCGCACGCCGTCGAGGACGCAGTCGCGCTTCGGCGCGCCGCGGCTCCCCAGCAGCTTGGCGAACGCGTTGTCCCGCGCCGTGACGCCGAGGGCCGTCAGCTTTCGCATGTCCTGCCTGTCGCAATCGGCGACCGCGACGAAGCCGGCGCCGCCGCGGAGGCGCAGGCGCGCATAGACATAGTCGCCGTTTTCGGTCCTCGCCTGCACGGCGAACAACCCGCCGCCGAGCGGATGCAGCGTCAGCGGAGTCACCGCGCCCTTTTCGTTGATATAGTCGTAGCCGCGGTCGCGGCGGCGCAGTTCGACGATCTCGTCGCGCTTGTAGCGGGCGCCGATTCTCTCATAGGCGACGTAGCGCCCGCCGTCGCCCAGCGCCGCGACCGCGCTCGCCTCGGCGAACAGCGGCTGCCGGGAGGTCAGGCAGCCGCCGAGCGCGACCGACAGCGCGGCGAGCGCCGCCAATACGCCCGCGCGCCGGCCCGTCGCCGTCCCCGCGGACGGCCCTTTTGCAGTCGGCTTGTCGTCCAAGCAGGATCTCCGAATCGCGGCGCCGCCGAGAGCGGCGACGCTACGCCAATCCTAGCCTATCGCCCGCCTGCGCGCTCGGCATTGGGCATGCCTCCAGGCTTTCGCGCCCGCCGGCGCCCGCCCGGTCCCCCTCCGGCTCGCGCAATTCCGATTTCGCCGCCTAAGGTTACTTAACCGTTAACGTTAAAGCTATCATTCTGAATTAGTTACGGAAAATTAGAGTAATTGTTCGGCGACGCCTTAACGGCCGGCGCTCAACCTCCGCGCCGCCGAACGCAACGGAGTTCTCGTGAGGATTCGAAAATGAGCGTGTCACCCAACAATTCGGGCTCCGATTACGTCGATGACCACAAATCGTCCTGGAGCAATTTGAAACTCCATATCTTCGGCCGAAGCATGGCGCCGCCGCTCGCCACCCCCGACTTCCCCGCCGCGCCGCCTGCGGCCGCTCCCGAGTTGGATACGCTCGCCAAGGTCAACGAGGAGATCCGGGAGCGTTGCATTCACATCGTAAGCAAGGCCGACGAGCTTACCGGGCTGCGCAATGAATTCATCGAAGTCTTCAGGGGGGTCGACAAGATCCTGAGGGAGACCGAGGGAACAAGCTCCACGCTGGTCGAGCGCAGCGCCATGCTCGCGCGCGAAGTGGAAGAGCATGGCGCGCTGAAGAGCCGCTATCGCGCGCTGCATGAGGAGAGCGAGAAGAACCGCAGCGAGATCGGCCTGTTGCGAAGCGAAATCCAGCGCTATGGCGAGCTCGTCGCGGGTCGGGAGGCGCGAATCCACACGCTGGAGGCGGAGCTGTCGGCGGAAAAGGACAATTCGGTGTCGCTGAGGAGCGAAATGGAGCAGGAGCGTTACATCGCCGCCCTCGCGATGGAGAAGCTCCAGGGCGCGCTGGCCGAAATCCGCGCCAATGAATCGCTGCTCGCCGCGTCGCAGGCTCAAGTCGCCGCATTGAGCGATCGGTGCTCGGGCGCCGAATTCCATGTCAAGGCGATGCAGGGTAGCCTGGCCGAGAGCCAGAACGTCGCCAAGGGACTGCGCGATGCGCTCGCCGAAAGCCAGCACACCGCGGACAGCCGCGCGCAAAGCCTCGGCGAGGCGGAAACCCAAATCGTGGGCTTGCGCGAGCGCGCCGACGAGCTGGAGTCCTCCCTCTCGTCCGCCCGGCTCGAATACGAACTGGCGCAGACGCTGTGGCAGCAGCGCGCCGAATCGAACAACGACGAGATCGAGGCGCTGAAGGCGGAGATCGACGCCCAGCGCTCGCGCGCCGACGCGGGAGACGGGCTGCTCTCCGAAACGCGCGCGGAACTGCAAGCCGCGGCCGCGGACTTACGCGCCAGGCAGCGCTATGCGGAGCAGCTGGAGGCGAAGGTCGCCTCTCTCGACGAATACGTCAAAGAGGCGGCGCAGCAGATCGCCGATCTCAACCAAAAGCTCGTCGAAGCCGAAAAGTCGGGCGCGGCTCTCGCCGACCGCTCTCAGGCTCTCGTCAGAGCGATGAACGATCAGAAGGCCAAGCTCGAAAACGCCGAGGAGCGCGCTCAACTCCTCGAAGAAAGGCTTGCCGCCCAATC
>JBEKSH010000056.1:0-8669 GCA_049517235.1 Roseiarcus sp.
TCCTCCATTTGTGCATGTATGGGCAGCGCCGGGACGCAGCCGCGGTCGTGCATCTGCATTCGACCCATTCCGTCGCGGTCAGCATTCTTGCCGATCTCGATCCGCAGGACGTGCTGCCGCCGCTCACCGCCTATTTCGTCATGCGCGTCGGTCGCCTGCCGCTCGTGCCGTATTTTCCGCCCGGCGACGAGGCCCTGGCCAAAGCCGTCGAGAAACTCGCCGGCCGCCACCATGCGGTGCTGCTGGCCAATCACGGTCCGGTCGTCGCCGGCACTTCGCTCGCCAACGCCCAATTCGCAACGGAGGAACTCGAGGAGACGGCGAAACTGTACCTGATGCTCCGATCGATGCCGATCCGCCCGCTAACGCCCGAACAGGTCGACGCGTTGCGCAAGCGCTACAATCTATATTGACCGGCGAAGCCCTGCTTGGCGTCGAAATGACCGAACATCCGCGCTGACGAGCCGTTGACAGCGCCAACATGCGACGACACAAGAGGTTTCAGCGTTGGATCCCGAGTTCGTCCAACATTCAACTGCGCGCGTCCGCGCCGCGCCGGCGCGACAGGCGAGGAGATGTCGATGTCGGTCACCAGCACGGCAAGCGAACGGATCGGCTTTATCGGGCTCGGCTTGATGGGCCGCGGCATAGCCAAGAACATCGTCGAAAAGGGCTATCCCCTGACGGTGCTGGGCCGCAGCAACCGCGCGCCCGTCGAAGACCTGGCCCGCCGTGGCGCGACGGAAGTGAAAACCGCCAAGGAGGTCGCCGCCTGCTCGACAGTCGTTTTCCTTTGCGTGACCGGCTCGAAGGAGGTCGAGGCGATCGTGCGCGGCGCCGATGGCCTGAAAGACGCTCTCAAGCGGGGTTCCGTCGTCGTCGATTGTTCGACCGCGGACCCCAATTCGACCGTCGCGCTCGCCGCCGAACTCACCCCGCTCGGCGTCGACTATGTCGACGCTCCGCTAAGCCGCACCCCGAAAGAGGCATGGGAGGGCTCGCTCGACACTATGGTTGGGGCGAGCGACGCGGTCTTCGCCCGACTGAAGCCGATCCTCGACACCTGGGCCGCCCGCGTCGTCCACATCGGCGGCACGGGCGACGGCCATCGCATGAAACTGCTCAACAACTTTCTGTCGCTCGGTTACGCCGCGCTCTATTCGGAAGCCTTGGCGTTGTCGCAGAAGGTCGGCATCTCGCCGCAGCGTTTCGACAGCGTGATCCGCGGCGGCCGCATGGACTGCGGCTTCTACCAGACGTTCATGCGCTGGACACTGGACGGCGACCGCGACGCGCACAAATTCACCATCGCCAACGCCTTCAAGGACCTGCGCTATTTGGAATCGATGGCGGATGCGGAGGGTCTCGCGAACCCGTTGGGCAACGCGACGAAGAACTCCTTCGCCCTCGCCGACGCCGCCGGCGGCGCGCAGGATTACGTGCCGATGCTGGCGACGCATATCGGGCGCGCCAATGGCGTCGACCTCGCGCCCAAGAAAGACTAGGCCGGCGCTGCGGCGATCAACGACGCGGGCGGCGGCGTTGTTTCATGCGGTGAGTTTCAATTCATAGAGCCCCTTGAGGACGTGGTCGTGGAGGTCGGGATCATCCATCACCGCCCCGGCGATCGTTTGATCCCCCGCCGCAGCGGCTTCGGCGAGGCCGCGACGCCACTTGCCCGGCGCAAGATGCCCCTGACCGAGGCGCATCAGCGCATAGAGTTCCGAACGCGCGGCCGGCGACAGCGAAGCGATCGCTTCCCGCAAGGCCGTGATGGTGGGCGCGTCCGCAGGCAGCGGATCAAATCCGAGCGCCGCGGTCGGATTTCGTTCGCCGCGCATCGGAGTCGTCCGGCTCAGATCGTCTTCTGCGACGTTGCCAAGCAGCGCGTCTCGATCCTCGCGCGCCGCCTTGGCGAGGAGAGCGACCAATCGCGCCTGATCGACACCGAGCTCTTGCAGCATGGGAACCTCTTCACTGTTGCGCAAATCCGAAAGAACAAAGCGGAGCGAGAACTAAACAGAGCTTCATGGGAGCATGACGCTCCAGCCGGCGCGCGCCTTGACCTTAGTCAAAGCAATCTCCGGTTGCGCCGGGCGGCCTTTCCGTGGGTCCGCATCCGAACGCGCGCCTTACTTGCGGCGGCTGGCGAGCCGGCTGGCGCCACGGGCCTTTCCGACCCTCAAACGCGGCCGCAAGGCGATCGGCGGCGACCGTCACGAGGGCGCCGGCCAAAGGTCGCGCACATCGTGCGGCAACGCATGCCGCACTTTATCGGTCTCGCCGGTAGTGATCTTCGAGGAGAGCACGCGAAACACCGCCCTCGCCGCGCCTGCCGTGTCGTCGATCGGATCCATCTCGAAAGCCTGATCGATCCGGGCGAGGAAGCTCGCCCGGTCGCGCTGCTTGACCGGCGTCGCCGCGGGCCGCCAATGCTCGTAATAGATGCCGCGAAGCAAGGTCGGCAGTTGCGCGCCGAAGTGGGCGCAGTCTTCCACCTGCAGCCAATCGCGCAGCGCTTGCAAGGCGACGCGCAGCAGACGGTAAGCGCGCGGCTTGTTGTCCCAACCGAGGATTTGATCAAGATCGTTGATCCACGCGTGGGTCAGTTGGACCGTGTGGTCGATGCTCTCGAATCCCAACGCGCTCATGGCTGCCCCCTGACTGCGAATATTGTCCCTATACGCCCAACGCGCTTCGGCCGTTTTGAGCGAGGTCAAATTGGCTGGAGATTTGAAGGCGTCGATATGTGGGTCGGGGATTTTCAATGAGGTCCGGCGCGCGGAGCTCCGCCGCGGCCGAGTCCACGGGGCGCCGACGGGTCAGCCGATGTCGGGCTCGCCGCATCGCGCGAGCACAACCTCGCGCACCGCGTCGCGCAGCCGCAGCGCCGATTGAAAATCCTGCCCGCTCGGTTTGATCGGCTCGGCGATATCCACGCTTATCGCGGCCCATCGCGGGAACCACTGATCGCTGCGCAGCATCGACCGCGTTCCACGGATGGCGCTGGGAACGACCGCAAGTCCGGTATCGGCCGCCGCCTTGAACGCTCCGAGGTGAAACGCGGAAAGCCCCGGCCTGCGCGTGAATCCTCCTTCCGGGAAGAACACGATCGCGCCGCCTCGACGGGCGGCGCTCGTCACCGCCTCGGCGTCCGCCACACTTGCCGCCACATCGTAGCGCTCGACGAACAACGCGCCCAGACGCGGCAGCGCGGTCCCGGCGATTATTTGACCGGCGAGCTCCTTCTTGGCGACGAACGCCGGCTCGCCAGGCAGGACCGCGGCGAGGACCAGGGCGTCCGCGTAGCTCGAATGGTTGAAGACTAGAATGGCGTTCGCCGAGGCCAAACGCTCGCCGCCGTTGACCGAAACGGGAACCGCCATCGCCGCGAGCGCCGCGCGTGCGACCGCTCGCACCGCGCGCCACCGCCAATCGACCCGCGGTAGGATCATGACTGCGGCCCAGCCGACAATGAAGCCGATCGCCACCACCGTCCACCACCATCCGGCGTAGAGATAGTCGGCCAGCAACCGCCCCCAGCGGCGAAACGTCGGGCCGGCGCCGGCGAGCCCCAGCCGCAGCAACAGCCGCGACACGGCTGCGCCCGCCGGCGCTCCTAGGCGGCCGGTCTCGTAAAGGGTCCTGGCGGCGCCGCGCCGGATCTTGCCACTCGACGTCTTTGGCAGCGAATGCGGCGGCGCCAGCACGATCGCATCCGGCGCCACGCCGAAAAGGTCGGAAGCGACCTCCCGGGCGCTGGCGCGCAACGCCTCTTGGGCCGCCGCATCGGTCTCCCGCGTCTCCGCCAGGACGATCAACTGCTCGGTGCCAAGCCGGGGGTCGGTCAGGCCGAACGCCGCCACCCCTCCCTTGCGGACGCCCGCAAGCGCGCCGACGGCTTCTTCCACTTCCTGCGGGTAAATGTGGCGCCCGCCGCGGATGATGATGTCCTTTATGCGGCCCGTGACGAACACCTCGCCATTCGCCATATAGGCGCGGTCGCCGCTGTCGAGCCATCCGTCGTGGAACAGCTCCTTGGTCTTGGCCTCGTTCCGAAAATATCCGGATGTCGCCGACGGGCCGCGGAACTCCAGCCGGCCCTCGCGCCGCTCGGCGACTTCCCGTCCGGCCTCATCGACGATGCGGATTTCGTGGCCCGGCAAGGGCCGCCCGCAGGCGACGACCTCCAGCGGCTTCGGGTCGTCTGGCCTGGCCGGCTCCGCGACGCCGCGGCGGCTTAGCGCCTCGCGATCGACGCGATCGACAAGCGGGCCGCGATCCATCGGCGGAAACGCCAGGCCAACCGCGTCTTCGGCGAGCCCATAGACGGGCGCCATCGCCTCTTTGCGAAAGCCGTAACGGCCGAACCGGTCGATGAACCGGCGCAGCGTGTGGACGCTGACCGGTTCGGCGCCGTTCGCCACCATCCGGAGCGAGCTCAAGTCGAGGCCCTGCAGATCCGCGTCGTGGATCTTGTTGAGGCAGAGCTCAAAGGCGAAATTGGGCGCCGCCGAGAGCGTAGCCCGATAGCGATGCATGGCCCACAGCCAACTCTGCGGGCGCGCCAGGAAGCTCAGCGGGGACATCACGTAGAGCGGCGCGCCAAAATAAAGGCAGCCCAGCCACGCCCCGATCAGCCCCATGTCATGATAGAGCGGCAGCCAGCTCACGAACACGTCGCTCGAACTCGCCTCCATGGCGCCGCCCACCGCCCGGATGTTGGCCAGCAGGTTCGCATGGCTGAGAACGACACCCTTTGGATCGCCGGTGCTGCCCGACGTGTACTGAATGAGCGCTGTCGCGGCGGCGTCGATCTTCGGCGCCCGACGCATGGCGCGATCCGATCTCAACCCCGCCGCGCTCTCGACCGAGCGCAAGGCGTCCACCTGGGCTCGCAACAATCGGGCGACCCCGAGACCCTCGGGGACGGTGACCAGCATGCTGGCGCCCGCGTTGCGCAGAATTCCGGCCTGCCGGCGCAAATGATCCTCGAGCTGGGACATCCTCGCGGGCGGATAGATCGGCACGGGCGCCGCGCCGGCAAACAGGATCCCGAAGAAGGTTATGAAAAAATCGAGGCTCGTCGGCAGCATCAGCGCGACGCGGTCTCCCGGCGCAATGTCGCGCTCGACAAGGCCGGCCGCCGCCTGGCGGGCGGCGTCGGCGAGATCGCCGTAAGTCAGGCGCTCGGGCTCCGCCGCATCGTCGCGCAGCAAGGTCAAATGGACGCGATCGCGATGCCTGGCGGCGTGCCAGTCGAGGACCTCCGTCAGCGTGGCGGCCTCGGTGGCGGGCGGAACCATCGGCAGCGGCCGCTCGGGTGCCGAAATATTGGCTGTCGCTTGCCGCGGGCGCGCCTGCTCGAGGACGCGAAGCACGTCGCCGACCGTCCCTGCTTCGGCCATGACGTCGATCGGAAGCCTGACCCGGAACGCGCGCTCGACGCGCAGGATCAATTCGGTGCGACCGAGGCTGTCGATCCCAAGATCGCGATCGAGCCGGCTGGATAGCGCAACTTCGACGGGCGACGCCTGCTGGGCGCGGAGTTCCTGGACCAGCCCGCGGACGATCTCGATCAGCTCGTCGCGTCGCGCGAGCTGGCCGCCGGATTCATCGTTGGTGACAGGCAAGCACGTTTCCACACACTGAAACTAGTAAGGCCGAAGCGCGGCGCCTTGACCCGGATCAAGCGGCGTGGTCGTGGTCGACCATACCGGGCTCCGACGCCCGTCTGTCCGTTCATCGTCTCGCCGGCGGCGCTCGGTATGCCGCGAGCGCACCGGATGCCGTTTTCCGGCTTCCGGGTGCCGCGGCGAAATGTTAGCGTGCTCGCAGATCCCTGGTCATCCGCGGAATGCCGGCAGGCGACTTATCCTGACCGTCTTGCCGACAGGCCGGACGCTATCCTGACGCCCGCCCTGGGGCCGCGCTCTCCGCCGATTTCCGTTCGACGCGGACCGGCGCGGACTTGCCGAAGCGAAGGAAGAAATGTTCCCGCTCGACGACGAGTCGCGACGCCCCTCAAGCTTTCCGATCGTCACTGCGTCGATCATTGCGCTGAACGCGCTGGCGTTCATTCTCGAGCTGACGGGCGGCGACTCCTTCGTGCTGCAATGGTCGGTCATTCCCGCCGATATCGTCGCCGGCCGCCACTTGGTCACCATTCTGACGGCCCTGTTCATGCATGCGAGTTGGTCGCACATTTTTGGCAACATGATCTTCTTCTGGGCGTTCGGCCCCGAGATAGAAGACGCCATGAATCCCCGGCGCTACGTGGCGTTTTACCTCGTAGGCGGAATAGCGTCGATGCTCGCGCAAGTCGCGGGCGATCCCGCTTCGACGGTTCCCAATCTGGGCGCCAGCGGAGCGATCGCCGCCGTGATGGGCGCTTTTCTCGTCACTTATCCGCGCGACCAGATCCGCACGCTGCTGATCATCGGCTGGTTCATCCGCGTCACGCTCGTTCCGGCCGCGTTGCTGATCGGGTTTTGGTTTCTCATCCAGCTTCTCAGTTTTGGCGTCGTCGCGGATGCGCGGTCGGGCGGCGTGGCTTATGTCGCCCACATCGCCGGCGCCGTCTTCGGGGCCTTCGCGGCGCGCCTGTTCGAAGATCCGCGCCGGCTCGCCGGACGACCGGGCGCGGACTGACCATTCCCGTCGGCAACGGGCTTGGCGCAATCAGTCGGCGAGCGCGGCTTTGGACAGTCGGTGCGCGGCCCGATCAGTCCGGGGTCACCGCCGTCGCCTGGATTTCAACCTTTGCGCGCGCTTCGACCAACCTTGTGACTTCGACCACGGCCATTGGCGGGAAATGCCGGCCCATCACTTCGCGATAGACTGGCCCCATGCGTTTGAGCCCCGCGCGATATTCGGCAATGTCGGTCAGGTACCAAGTCATCGACGTGATGTGCTCGGGACCGGCGCCCGCCGCTTCGAGAATGGCGGCGATATTGGCCAATGTCCGGCCGATCTGGTCGACAAGGTCGTCCGACTCGAACTCGCATCGCGCATTCCAGCCGATCTGCCCGCCGGTGAAAATGAGGCGACCCTGCGCCACGACGCCGTTAGAATACCCGACCGGCTTCGCCCACCCGTCAGGCTGAAGGATTTTGTGCATCGAGGGTCTCCGTGAAGCGGGTGGACGGCGCGGCGAAATCGTCGCGGGCGTTGCGCGGCGCCTTATCCAATTCTGACGCCGTCCTTCAGAAGCTCTCTGGCGACGATCAGCTTCTGCACTTCGGTGGCGCCTTCGTAAATTCTCAGCGCGCGGATCTCACGATAGAGCCGCTCGACAATCTCCCCGGCGCGAACCCCGCGCGCGCCAAACAACTGGACGGCCTGATCGATCACCCATTGGGCGTTCTCGGTCGCCGTCATCTTGGCCATCGCGGCCTCGCGCGTCGCCGGCAGCTTCTGCACGTCGCGTCGCCAGGCGGCGCGGTAGGTGAGCAGCGCCGCGGCGTCGATCATCGTCGCCATGTCGCCGAGTTTGGCCTGGGTGATCTGGAGATCGGCCAAAGTCCCGCCGAACAGCCGCCGCCGCCGTGCATGCGCCAGCGCCTCGTCCAGCGCGCGGCGCGCAAAGCCGAGCGCCGCCGCGGCGACGGAGGGGCGGAAGATATCGAGCGTGCGCATGGCGATCTTGAACCCTTCGCCGGCCTCTCCGAGCCGGTTTTCCACCGGGACGCGGCAATTGCGAAAGCGGATGAGCGCCAGCGGATGGGGCGCGATCACCTCGATGCGTTCAGCGATTTCAAACCCTGGCGCGTCGGCGGGCACGACGAAGGCGGATATGCCGCGCGTGCCGGGCGCCTCGCCGGTGCGGGCGAACACCGTGCAGACTTCGGCGATTCCGCCGTTCGAAATCCAGGTCTTTTCGCCGTCGAGGACATAATGGTCGCCGTCCATTGCGGCGCGGCAGCTCATCGCGGCGACGTCCGAACCGGCGCCCGGTTCGGAGAGGGCGAAGGCCGGAATGAGCTCGCCGCGCGCCACGCGCGGCAGGATGCGCGCCTTGAGCGCCTCGGAGCCGGCCAGACTGATCGCGCCCGAGCCGAGGCCCTGCATCGCGAAGGCGAAGTCGGCAAGGCCGTCGTGCCAGGCCAGCGTCTCGCGCAGCAGACAAAGCGCGCGCGAATCGATCTCCTCCCGCGCACCGCCGTAAGCGCCAGGCGCGATATGCGCGAGCAGACCCGCCGCGCCGAGCTTGGCCACGAGCGCGCGGCACGCGGCGTCCGCGTCGCCATGATCGACGCCGTCGAACGGCCGCGTCGCGAGCCAGGCGTCCATTTCGCCAACAAGCGCACGGTGCGCCGCGTCGAAGAACGGCCAGTCGAGCGAACTGCGGTCGGGTCCGATTTTGGCGCTTGCTAGGTTCATGGCGTCGTTCCCTCAATCGCCCTGAAATTCCGGCCGGCGCTTGGCCGCGAACGCCTCGAAGGCGCGGCGGAAATCCTGACTGGCCATGCAGATCGCCTGCGCCTGCGCCTCCGCTTCGATGATCTCGTCGAGGCCCATCGCCCATTCCTGATTCAGCATCGTCTTGGTCATGGCGTGGGCGAACCACGGGCCGTCGGCGAGCGAGCGGGCGAGGGCGACGGCCTCCTTCAGAAGTTCGGCGCGCGCGTGCAGCGCGTTGAAAAATCCCCAGCGATGCCCTTCCTCGG
>JBEKSH010000057.1:0-8650 GCA_049517235.1 Roseiarcus sp.
GTTCGTCGCGATGAACGCCGAGCCGATATAGGCCAGATCCGCGCCCATAACCTGCGCGGCGAGGATCGCCGCGCCGCTGGCGATGGCGCCCGATAGCGCGAGCGGCCCGCCGAACCAAGCGCGGATGTCCTGGATCAGCGCGAACGGCGAAAGTGACCCGGCGTGGCCGCCGGCGCCGGCCGCCACGCCGATCAGACCGTCGGCGCCCTTTTCGATCGCCTTGTGCGCGAAGCGGTCGTTGATGACGTCGTGCATGGTGATCCCGCCATAGGCGTGCACGGCGGCGTTGACGTCCTCGCGCGCGCCGAGCGAGGTGATGACGATCGGCGCCTTCCATTTCACGCAAAGCGCGACGTCTTCGTCGAGGCGGTTGTTGGTCTTGTGGACGATCTGGTTGACGGCGAACGGCGCCGCGGGCGTCCGCGGATTGGCGCGATCCCATGCGGCGAGCTCTTGCGTGATGCGATGCAGCCATTCGTCGAGTTGCGAAACGGGCCGCGCGTTGAGCGAGGGAAACGAGCCGACGACGCCCGCCTTGCATTGCGCGATGACGAGATCGGGGTTGGAAACGATGAACAGCGGCGCGGCGATCACCGGCAGCCTCAGGCGGTCGCGCAGGATGGGGGGCAGCATGGCTTTTTCCTTATTGGCGTTGTTCGTCAGAAGTCGCGGGAACGAAATCTTGCGCCGGTCCGCGGCGCGGCTCAGAGCGGCGGCGTGAGCCAGGAGCAGGACCACGCGCCATGCCCCTGCCGCGCCAGCAGTCTGGCGAGCCAGGGCAGCAGAACGCGCGCTTCGTCGATCAGCCCATGCGGCGGATTGACGACGAGAAGGCCGGCGCGGGCGAGCGGAGCGGGCGAGTTGACGGTCGGTGGAATGAGGCCGACGTCGAGCTCGAGTTGCAGGATATCGGGCGCGCCGATCGCCGCGACCGCGTTGAGGAAGCGCGCGTCGTCGCGGCGGTCCTTGATCGGGCGCCAGAGGGCGTAAGTTCCCGTCGGCCATTTGGCCAGCGCGCGGGCGAGCGCCTCGGCGACGCGTTTCAGTTCGTTGGCCGCCTCGTAAGGCGGATCGATCAGCACCAGGCCGCGGCGCTCCTTGGGCGGCAGCCAGGCGTTGAGCGCGACATAGCCGTCGATTTCGACGATCGACAGCCGGGCGTCGCGACCCATGCGCGCGACCAGAGCCGCGCGTTCTTCCGGATGCAATTCGCATAAGGCGAGCCGGTCCTGCGCGCGCAGCAAGGCTTGCGCGATCGCCGGCGAGCCGGGATAGGCGCTGGGGCGCCCCTGCGCGTCGAGCGGCCCGAGCGCCGTCAAATAGGGCTCCAGCAAAGCGGCGACGGGAGGCGGCGGCTCGGCGCCCTTCAGCCTGGCGACGCCGTCGCGCCATTCGCCCGAGCGCTGCGCCTCCTCGCCCGTCAGGTCGTAGCGCCCGGCGCCGGCATGGGTGTCGATGAAGCGCAGCGGCGCGGCCTTGCGCGTCATGTAGACGAGAATGCGCGCGAGCAACGCATGCTTGAACACGTCCGCGAAATTGCCGGCGTGGAACGCGTGGCGGTAATTCATCGGCGGCTCGGGCGGGCGCTCAACGGACGGGCGCCACGTTCACGGCGGGCGAGCGGCAGGTTGCGCGCGCCACTTCCGGGCAGTTGACGAACTGGCGCAGATCCTTCGACAGGCACAGGCGGACCTCCTGCAGTTCGCCGCTCGCGCAGCCGATCGCCATGGCGTCCGGCCGCAGGCCCGGATTGGCGGCGGAAAAAGCGCGCTGGACGTCGGTCGGCGAAAAGGATTGTGGCTGGCGCGGCGATTTGAACGCGTCGGGGATGGCGATCGAGTCGCGCGCGCTTTTCACGCTGGCGAAGAACGCCTCGGGGCTGAGCCCCGTGCACGTGCCGTGCTTGCGCCACTCATAGCGCGCCAGCCCCTCGCTCGGGAACACGCCGCGGGTTTGCACCAGAGCGATGCGCGAGACCGGCCGGCCAGCGTCGCAATCGGAGGGATAGCCGTGCTGGTATTGCGGCCACAGGCCGTGCGCGACAAAGCCGAGATCGGCGCCGGCGGCGCACTGCTCCGGCGCCTTGGCCGCGCCGCCCGAATCGCAGAAGCCGGGCGACCACGAGAGCGCGAGCACGTAGAAGTCGAAATCGCCCGGCGCCGCCACGCCCGCCGACGCGGCGGGCGCCCCGCTTCGCGGCGCGTTCAGGCATTTGTCGAGCGCGCAGGGCGTCGGCGCGGGGGGCGGGCCGCGCAGGAAGTCCTGCCAAAAGCCCTGCGCCTGCGCCGCCGTCGGGCCCAGCCACAGGGCCAGGGCGAGAGCCAAGCCTGTTCCGATCCGCCCAATCGCCATGCTGAGCCCTCGCGCCAAAGCGCCCGGAGACCGGGAACTTCTACAGAGCGTCGATTTCAACCGCCGGTGGAACGCGGATAGCGGGAGCCGCTTCAGTTCAGGCGGTCCTTGAGGCTGGAAATATCGCGCGCGACCAGCTCGGCGCCGGCTGCGCCCTGCGTTTGATCGCGCAGCACCCGTTCGGCCGCCCTCACCGCATGATCGGCCGCGGCGGCGCGCACGTCGGCGGCGGCCTGCGCCTCGGCCATCGCGATTTTCGTCTCGGCCTGCCGGGTGCGCCGCGCGATGAAGTCGGTCATGCGCTCGGCGGTTTCCTTGGCCAATTGTTCGGCCTGCGCGCGCGCCTCGGCGACGATCGCCGCGGCGTTGGCTTCGGCCTCGGCGGCCCTTTTTTCGAAGCTGGCGAGCAGCGCGGTCGCTTCGTCGCGCAGCTTGGCCGCCAGCGCGAGTTCGTCCGCGACGGCCTTGCCGCGCGCGTCGAGCGAGGACAACACCATCCGGTGCACGCCGAGATAGCCGAGCAGGCAGACGAAGACGAGGAAGCCAAGCGTGGCGTAAAATTCGGCGTCGAAATCCATTGGGTCGGCTCCAGAATCAGCTCGCCTTGACCGCGGCGACCGCCGCGGCGATCGCCTGTCCGTCCGCGGGGCGGCCGAGAATGCGCTCGAAGATGGCGCCGGCCGCGTCGCGCGCAATGCTCTCGACATTGGTCATCGCCTGCGCCCGCGTCGCGGCGATCTCCTGTTCGGCGAGCGCCAGTCTGGCGGCGAGCTCGCCCTCAAGCGTCTTTCGCTTGGCGTCGGCCTCGGCGGCGAGCCTGTCGCGCGCTTCCTGCGCGAGGCCCTGCGCCTTGACGCGTGCGTCGGCGAGCGTTTTTTCGTGTGCGGCGGCGGCCGCGTCCGCTTGCTGCTGCATCGCGGC
The DNA here is from genome assembly GCA_049517235.1 of Roseiarcus sp. Classification (GTDB taxonomy): domain Bacteria; phylum Pseudomonadota; class Alphaproteobacteria; order Rhizobiales; family Beijerinckiaceae; genus Roseiarcus. The sequence continues at coordinate 3,274 of JBEKSH010000057.1, forward strand.
GGCCTCGTTGAGGTCCTTGGCGATTCGCGCCTTTCGATTCTCGATGACCGCGCCGACCTTGGGCAGCGCGATCTTCGACATCACGTAATAGAGCGTCCCGAAGGTGATCGCCAGCCAGAGGAGCTGCGACGGAAAGGTGGCGGACTCGAACGGCGGGAAATTGGCGTGGCCGCCGCCCGCCTCATGGCCGACTTCGGTCTGCGTCGCCTTTGTGGCCTCGGTCATCTCTGGAACACCCTATGTCGCGGAGAGGCGCGCAAGGCTGCTCCTCGCGCAAGACGCCTCACGCCGCGAGGTCAGACGGCGAACAGCAGCAGGAACGCGATCAGCAGCGCGAAAATGCCGAGCGCTTCGGTCACCGCGAAGCCGAAAATCAACCGGCCGAACTGGCCTTCGACGGCGGATGGATTGCGCAGCGCGCCGTTGAGGAATTGGCCGAAAAGCGTGCCCACGCCAATACCGGCGGCGCCCGTTCCGATCGCGGCGAGGCCTGCGCCGATATATTTGGCTGCTACGGGATCCATCGAGAACTCCTGTTGTTGGATGATTTCCAAGTTGCAATTGCGGGCCGATCAGTGACCGGGGTGAAGCGCGTCGTTGAGATACATGCAGGTCAGCATCGCGAAGACATAGGCCTGCAGGAAGGCGACCAGCAGTTCCAGCGCGAAGAGCCCGATCGTCATCGCGAAAGGCAGCACGGCGAGCGCCTTCACTGCCGCGCCGGCGCCCAGCAGCATCACCACAAAGCCGCCGAACACGTTCAGCGTGATATGGCCGGCCAGCATATTGGCGAACAGGCGCACGGAATGGCTGACCGGGCGCACGAAAAATGAGAAGACCTCGATCGCCACGACGAGCGGAAGGATGTAGATCGGCACGCCAGAGGGGACGAACAGCTTGAAGAAGCGCAGCCCATTCTCCTTGATGCCGACGACGACCACGGTCAGGAAGACAAGCAGTGCAAGCGACGCCGTCACGACGATATGGCTGGTGACGGTGAAGGCGTGCGGCACCAGGCCGACGAGATTGCAGATCAGCACGAACATGAACAGGCAGAACACGAGCGGGAAGAACACCATTCCGTGCTCGCCCGCCGCCGAGCGGACCATGCCCGCGATGAATTCATAGGCCATTTCGGCGAGCGACTGCAGGCGGCCGGGAACGCCGACGCCGCCTTTCGCGCCAGCCAACATCAACGCGCAGACCAGCGCCACGGCGATCGCCATGTAGAGCGCGGAATTGGTGAACGAGAAATCGCGCCCGGCGATCTCAACGGACACCAGGGGCGAGATTGAGAATTGCTCGATCGGGTTGATCGCCGGTCCGGCTGGTGACGCCACTTGTCCTAGTCCTCGTCCTCGTCCACCGCAGGTGGAGCCCCTGGTCCCCGTTTGGCCGGCTCGCCCTGCGACAGAGGCGATGTCACACGGATCACATTCCACACGCCGGCGGCGACGCCAAGCATGAAAAAAACGATCATGAAAGCCGGCTTCGTCCCCAACCAAACATCCAGTTGCCAGCCGATCAGGCCGCCAACCACGATCGCCGCCGCAAACTCGCTCGCGGCGCGCAGCCCAAGCCCGATAGCGGAGCCAAACTTGCTGGACGAATCGCCCCCATTGTTCGCACTGGGCCGCGGCGGCGACTCTTTGCGTTGCTTCTCAAGCGCGCCCGAGAGCTTTTCGAGGCGCGCCCGCAAAAGCCGATCCTCGTCCTCGCCCCCGTCGCGCTCGGCCATCGGACCCTTTCCGCCGCAAGGCGTTGGTCGGGCCGGTGGTGTTTCGAGCCACGCCGGACAACATCGGAACGCCGACGGCCCTTGGAAAAAAGCCGTCTGACGAAATCGCGGCGAAGTCAACCTGCCCCTGCGGGCCGCGCGCAACATATTGTCGGCGATGCGGCCTGTCAAGAAATCGGCCGGAGCATCTAAGGCTATGATTTTACAGATAAAACGAACGATCTAGACAGACCGTCCCGCGGATCGGCGAACGCGCCCCGACGCTTGACCCGACAGGAGGGCTGGGGCAAGGCAGGCGCGCCTCCCGAACAGACGTAGCCTTAATGTCGCTTCCTTCATCCTCCAGCGGTCAAAGCCGGCGCCCGGCGCCCTGGCGCGCCTTTCAGGCGATGCTGCGCCGCCCGCGCCTGTATATTTGCTTTGCGGTGACCGCCGGCGTCTATCTCGCATGCCCCGCCGATCTGCGGGTCGCCACCCGCGCCTTGCTGGCGTGGAACGCCGGCGCGTTGCTGTTCGTCGCGCTGGCCGGGCTGATGATCGCGCGCTCGAGCGACCGGTCGATCCGCGAGCGCGCTTTTCTGGAGGACGACAATCAATGGCTGCTGCTGTTGGTCGGAACCGCCGCCGCCTGCGCCTCGATCGCCGCGATCGTCGCCGAACTCGGCTCGGTCAAGGACATCGCGGGTCTCGCCAAGGCGCTTCATATCGGGCTGACCGCCTTGACGATTTTGAGCGCCTGGACGTTCATTCACCTGTTGTTCGCCCTGCACTACGCGCAGGAATATTACGCGCGCCCGGCCGGCGCCAAAGGGGGCGTCAGCGCCCGCGCCGGCCTGCGCTTTCCCGGCGACAAGGAGCCGACCTACGGCGATTTCCTCTATTATTCCTTCGTCATCGGCTGCGCCTGCGCGACAGCCGACGTCGAGACGATCTCCAAGGCCATGCGCCGCATCACGCTGGCGCACGGCGTCGTGGCGTTTTTCTTCAACACCATCATTCTGGCGCTCACCATCAACATCGGGGCCGGCCTTGTTTGATCCTGGCGCCGACAAACGCGCGATGACGCGCTCGCCTCTCTTAGGGAATGTTCATGTCTGACGAAAAAGCGCTCCGCCTCGTTCGTCCCGCCCTGCCGCGCGGCCTCATCGACCGTGGGCCGGCCGACATCGCCGCCGCCGAGGCGATGATCGCCACGATCCGCGCCGTCTACGAGCTTTACGGCTTCGAGGCCGGCGAGACGCCGTTCATCGAATATACCGAGGCGCTCGGCAAGTTCTTGCCCGACCTCGACCGGCCGAACGAAGGGGTGTTTTCGTTCCGCGACGACGACGAGCAATGGCTGTCGCTGCGCTACGACCTCACCGCGCCGCTCGCCCGCTACGTCGCCGAGAACTATGAAAAGCTGCCGAGGCCCTATCGCAGCTATCGCGCCGGCTGGGTGTTCCGCAACGAAAAGCCGGGACCGGGGCGGTTTCGCCAGTTCATGCAATTCGACGCCGATACGGTAGGCGCAAGAAGCGTCGCCGCCGACGCCGAGATGTGCATGATGGCCGCCGACTGCATGGAAGCGCTGGGGATCATGCGCGGCGATTACGTCATCAAGGTCAACAATCGCAAAGTGCTCGACGGGCTGATGGAGTCGATCGGGCTGGGCGGGGATGAGGTTGCGGGGCGGCGGCTCACGGTGATGAGGGCGATTGACAAGTATGATCGGCTGGGCATCGACGGTGTGCGCATGCTGCTGGGCGAAGGCCGCAAGGACGAGAGCGGCGATTTTGCGACGGGCGCGGGACTTTCGACGGCAGCAATTGACCGAGTTTCAAACTTCTTGAGACCAGAGGTGAAGGGTTGGGCGCGCGTAGCCCAGGCCGGACCGCGTCCCATCCACGACATGGTCCTTGTCGAAGCGCCGGTTTCTGGGGTGGGCAGCGCATTCGTCGACAACTTTGGTAGGCTCGGTCACTGGGCAAGCTTTGTCGGCGCGAGAATGCCTGGATACACTGGCATCGACGAGCTGAGAGAAGTCGTGGCCATATGCGAAGCGGCTGGTTACGGCTCACGGCGAATCCAGATCGATCCTACTGTCGTGCGCGGCCTCGAATATTACACCGGCCCCGTTTTCGAGGCCGAACTGACCTTCGAAACGCCCGGCGAAGACGGCCGCCCGATCCGCTTCGGCTCGGTCGGCGGCGGCGGGCGCTACGACGGGCTGGTCTCGCGTTTTCGCGGCGAAGCGGTCCCCGCCACCGGTTTTTCGATCGGCGTCTCGCGGCTTCTGTCGGCGTTGCGCGCGATCGACAGCCCGATCGTCGCCGCCGCGAGAAAACCCGGCCCGGTCGTCGTCGCCGTGCTCGACCGCGACCACGTCGCCGACTACCAGCGCCTTGTCGCGCAACTGCGCGCTGCCGGCATCCCGTCCGAACTCTACCTCGGCGAGAGCGGCCTCAACGCGCAGCTCAAATACGCCGACAGGCGCGGCGCGCATTGCGCAATCATCCAGGGCTCGAACGAGCGCGACGCGCCGGGCGGCCGGCAGGTGGTGATCCGCGATCTCGTGCTCGGCGGCGAGCTCGGCAAGGCGAGCAAGGACCGCGCCGATTATCTCGAACTGCGCCAGCGCGCCCAGGCGCTCGCGCCCGAGGCGGAGCTGGTCGCGCGGGTGCGCGAGGTTCTCGCGCGGCACCAGCGCTGAGCCTGGGACCGCGGGCGTCTCGCCCGCTCTTGAGACACTCGACGATTGGACGGAACGCGGGAAAGGGCGACCGGGACGGTCGCGGTCCCGAGTTACTCCCGCCTTTCGGCGAAAAACGCCCGCAGCAGCGCCGCCGAATCGCTCGCGCGGAGACCGCCGTAGGTTTCCGGCGCGTGATGGCAGGTCGGTTGCGCAAAGAAGCGCGGGCCGTGCTCGACGGCGCCGCCTTTCGGGTCATCCGCGCCATAATAGAGGCGGCGCAGCCGTGCGAACGAGATCGCCGCGGCGCACATCGCGCAGGGCTCGAGCGTGACGTAAAGATCGCAATCGGCGAGGCGCTGCGAGCCGAGCTTGCCCGCCGCCGTGCGGATCGCCAGCATTTCCGCGTGGGCGGTCGGGTCGTGGTCGCCGATCGTTCGGTTGCCCGCGCTGGCGATCAGCGCGCCGTCGCGGACGATCGCCGCGCCGATGGGCGCCTCGCCGCGCGCGCCGGCCGCCCGCGCCTCCTCGAAGGCCGCGCTCATCGCGTCAACCGCCATCGCCTGCCTCGAGGAATGAAACTTCGCCGCCCAAGCCAATGAGCTCCCGTTTGCGCGCGCAACCTGCTAGGACATCGCGGGAAATCTGGCAAACGGCCGGCTCCACGCGCTGTGAAGCGCCTGCAAGGAAAAATCATGAACGACAAAACAAGACCCGGCGGGGGCGCCAGCTTCGGCGCAGGCGACTTTCCACGCCGCCTCCTCGACGCGCCGGGCGTCAGGCCCAAGGAAAAGCGCGAGGGGCAGCGCATCGCCAAGGTGATGGCGCGGGCCGGGCTATGCTCGCGGCGCGACGCGGAGGCCTGGATCGGGCAAGGGCGCGTCGTCGTCAACGGCAAGACGCTCAACAGCCCGGCGTTCAACGTGAGCCCGAGCGACGAAGTGCGCGTCGACGGCAAGCCGCTCGCC
>JBEKSH010000058.1:0-9198 GCA_049517235.1 Roseiarcus sp.
GGCGCGCGTCACCTGGGTGACCGAAGCGCCGAGCCGCGCGAATAGCGAGGCGAACTCGACCGCGATATAGCCGCCCCCGACGACCAGCAGACGCTTCGGGAAGGATTTGAGATCGAAGATTTCGTTCGAAGAGATCGCGTGTTCGAGGCCCGCGACGGCCGGCGCCAGCGCCGGCGCCGCGCCGGCGGCGATCAGGATATGCCTGGCGCTGACCAGCCGCCCGCTGGCGAGCCGCACCGATTGCCCGCCGGCGACCTCGGCGCGCTCCTCGACCACCTTGACGCCGGCCTTTTCGAGATTGGCGCGGTAGATCGCCGAAAGACGGGTGATTTCCTTTTCCTTGGCGGCGACCATGGCCGGCCAATCGAATCGGGTCTCGCCAACCCGCCAGCCATAGCCCGCCGCATCAGCGAAATCGTCGGCGAAGCGGCTGGCGTAGACCAGCAACTTCTTGGGCACGCAGCCCCTGATGACGCAGGTGCCGCCGATGCGAAACGCCTCCGCGACCATCACGCGCGCGCCATAACCGGCGGCGATCCGCGCGGCGCGCACGCCGCCCGATCCCGCGCCAATGACGAACAGCTCAACGTCGAAACTCACGGCGCCCCCCTCAAGCGAGAATAGCGCGAAGTTCCCGCGCGGAACAGAAACGCCGGAATTCCTTTCCCCGCGTCTCGCGCGCCGGAATTGCCGCCTTCAGGCCGGCGGCCAAAGACCGGGGCGTCAGAAGTCGACGCCCTTCTTCTTCATTTCTTCGCGGGCGCGCGTGAGAACGTCAGTGGAGAGACGCTGGCGCCATTCCTGAACGACGCCGATAATCTCGTTGAACGCGACCGGCTGGGCTTCGACATATTTCTTGCCGCTCGGGCTGACGAAAAAGGTCGCGGTGTCCTTGAGCTCCTGCTCGTTCATATACTTGGCGAGGACGCGCGCGGCGCCATTGACGACGTCCTGCTCGGTCTTGTTGAATTCGGGCAGGAGGGCGACCAGCGTCGCATGCAGGCTGTCTTTGAGCTCCGGCCGCGTCGCCGTGACGTTGCGCTCCAGCTCGCCAAACATTTGCGGAACGACGAGATCGAATGAGCGCGTCATGCCCGAAGCCGCGATGATGGCGCGCGCCGATTCGAGGGCGGCGGGCGTCGGCTCGTCGGCGTAGGCGCTCAACGGCCCGAGCGCCGCGAGAAACAAAGCGGCGAACAACATTTTGAGGGGGGACGTGCGAGCGGTCACGGGACGTGTCTCCTATTTAAGCGGTTGAAAGAGGTCGGGCGAGATCGCCCAGGATTTCGAGGCCGTCTTCGCCGGCCAGGATAGCCGCGCTGGCGAGGCCGATGAACAGGCCATGGTCGACGAGCCCAGGGATCATTTTCAGCGCCTTGGCGAGCGCTTCGGGGTCGCCGATGGCGCCGAACGCGCAATCGAGAATGCAGTGGCCGCCGTCCGTGACAAAGACTCGACCGTCCTCGCGCGAGCGCCGCAGGGCGATCGGACCACGGCAGCCAACACTCGCGCTGGCGCGCTCGATATGGCGGCGCGTCGCCGCGAGGCCAAAAGCGACGACTTCCACTGGCAGGGGAAACGCGCCCAGGCGCGCCACGTATTTGGACGCGTCGGCGATGACGATCATGCGTTTCGAGGCCGCGGCGACGATTTTCTCGCGCAGCAGCGCGCCGCCGCCCCCTTTGATGAGGCGCAGCTCGCCGTCGACCTCGTCCGCGCCGTCGACGGTCAGGTCGAGCTCGGGATATTCATCGAGGGTCGCGAGCGGCACGCCGAGGCCTCGCGCCTGCGCGAAGGTCGCCTCCGAGGTCGGCACGCCGATGATCGACAGGCCGCCTCTGACGCGCTCCCCAAGCAAATCGACGAAATGACGCGCGGTCGAGCCAGACCCCAGCCCAAGCTTCATGCCGGGTCGGACAAATTCAAGCGCGCGACTGGCGGCTTCGCGCTTCAACCTTTCGGAATCTTGCAAAGGATGGCGTCCGTTCGGGCGGCGCGGGGCTTGGCGCGCCGGGCTATGGCCGCCATGGCCTATAGCCTTCGCCGACGAAACGCAAATCGCGAAGGCTGCCCCCGCGCGCCCGTTTGGAGCGCGGCTGCGCCGTCAAGCGCGGCCGCGCTCCCGCCGCGCGACGCAACGGCTCCGTGGCGAACGGGCGCCGAGGGGAGAAGCGCCCATAAGGGTCGTCACGCGTCGGCGACGTCGTCTTGTTCGGAAGAAGGGTCGGCATTGGCGAGAATTCGGTCGGCGATGAGGCCGGAATTCTCGCGGATCGCCTTCTCGATTCGAAGAGCGGCCTCGGGGTTGGATTTCAGGAAACTCTTGGCGTTTTCGCGCCCCTGGCCAAGGCGCTGGCTGTCGAAGGAAAACCACGCGCCCGATTTCTCGACGACGCCCGCCTTGACTCCAAGATCGATCAACTCGCCGACCTTGGACACCCCTTCTCCATACATGATGTCGAATTCGACTTGTTTGAACGGCGGCGCAACCTTGTTCTTGACCACTTTGACGCGGGTCTGGTTGCCCACCACCTCCTCGCGGTCCTTGATCGCGCCGATGCGCCGGATGTCGAGACGCACGGAGGCGTAGAATTTCAGCGCGTTGCCGCCCGAAGTCGTCTCGGGCGAACCATACATGACGCCGATTTTCATGCGGATCTGGTTGATGAAAATGACCATCGTGTTCGAACGCGAAATCGAGGCGGTCAGCTTGCGCAGCGCCTGGCTCATCAGGCGCGCCTGCAGGCCCGGCTGGGATTCGCCCATCTCGCCCTCGATCTCGGCGCGCGGCGTCAGCGCCGCCACCGAATCGATAACCAGCACGTCGATGGCGCCCGAGCGCACCAGCGTGTCGGTGATCTCCAGCGCCTGTTCCCCGGTGTCGGGCTGGGAAATAAGCAGATCTTCGAGATTGACGCCGAGTTTGCGCGCATAGACCGGGTCAAGCGCATGTTCGGCGTCGACAAAGGCGCAAACGCCGCCCTTCTTCTGCGCTTCGGCGATGACATGCAGGGTCAGCGTCGTCTTGCCCGACGATTCCGGCCCGTAAATCTCGATCACCCGCCCGCGCGGCAGGCCGCCGACGCCGAGCGCGATGTCGAGCCCCAGCGAACCCGTCGGGATCGTCTCGATCTCCACCGCTTTCTGGTTCTTGCCCAGCCGCATGATCGAGCCCTTGCCAAAGGCCCGTTCGATCTGCGCCAGGGCGGCGTCAAGCGCCTTGGTCTTGTCCACGGAAGTTCCTTCCACGAGGCGGAGATTGGCTTGCGTCACGGCTGCTCTTCCTTCTGCACGGTCGGCGGCAAAACCGCAACAGCGGCCGCCTGCGATTATCTGTGCACGTTTTGTTCTCATGCGCAAGTTCTTTTTTGTGCTTTTGCGGATCGGTTCCAACGCAGGAAGGCTTTCCATCCAGCGGGGCCACGGCGCCAAGCCGCCGTCAAGCGGCTGCGCCGCTCCTCCGCTGCGCTACGGTCCCTTCGGGATGACTGCGCCTCGTCGACGTGGCAAGCCGCATCCATGTCCTCTTGGTGCGCGAGAGCGGCCTTTGGGCCGCTTCGCTCACCAAAGGGACATGGTGAGCCAAAGGCCAGCGCCGCGGGGAGCCGTCAAGGCGCGCGAAGCGGATTGGCCTTGATGGCGAGCATGGCGACAGCGTCGCGCCGTTCTCCGAAAGGGGCGCTGGATGCGGAGGGCTGGACTGGGTTGCCCTGGGGATAAGCCTCCAACGTCATGAATTTCTATTTTTTAAGAATCATTTTCTGGACATTCCGGCTTTTCCGCCGCATCGTGATGAGGCCTCGCGATTCGAAGGAGCAACCAGGGCTTGCCGAAAGGCGGCGGGAGACAATTGGGAGGCCGTCCGAGCGGAGTTTTTGAAAAACAGTTATTTCCAAATTTTTTCGACCTTAACGCCTTGATATCTCCCGTTTCCGCCAAATAAAAATTTGGAAAAAGCTTGGAATCCAAATTTCTGCAAAGAGGTAAGCCCTTGACATCGTTGATTCCGCCCAATTTGGAAAAGCTTGGAAACGCTTGGAATCCAAATTCTCGCATCGAGGAGACGCAGCCGGGGAGCATGATCCTGTCCGTCGTCGCGCGCGGCGCGGCCGCGCGGTCCGCCCGCGCGGGAAGATGCCGCGCGTCGTCATTTCAGGGCGCATAATGGGCGCGACATTCGCCGCGTTCCCGCCTATTCACTGCCTCGCCGCCGCGCTCCCCTCTTCAACGACCGACCGCTTAACCTCACGACGCTCATCCAGCCTGGCCATCCCTTGAAGCCGCTCCCCTCCCTCGATCAATTCAACCGCGTCGTCGTCAAGGTCGGCTCCTCTTTGCTGGTCGATCGCGCCAAGGGCGCATTGAAGCAGGAATGGCTCGACGCGCTCGTCGTCGATCTGGCCGCGCTGCATCGGCGCGGCGCCGACGTGCTCGTCGTCTCGTCGGGCGCGATCGCGCTGGGGCGGACCGTCAGCGGATTTCCCAAGGGCGCTTTGAAGCTGGAAGACAGTCAGGCGGCCGCCGCGATCGGCCAGATCGCGCTGGCGCGCGCCTGGGCGCAAGCGCTTGGCGCGCACGGCATCGCGGCGGGCCAGGTGCTCGTCACCCTGCAGGATACGGAAGAACGGCGGCGCTACCTTAACGCGCGCGCCACCCTCGCGCGCCTCGGCGCGATGCGCGCGGTGCCGGTCATCAACGAGAACGACACCGTGGCGACAAGCGAGATCCGCTATGGCGACAATGATCGCCTGGCGGCGCGCGTCGCCACAATGGCGAGCGCGGATCTGCTGATTCTCTTATCCGACGTCGCCGGACTCTATGACGCGCCGCCCGGCGACGTTCCGGGCGCCAGGCTCGTGCCCGTCGTCGAGCGCATTACGCCGGACATCGAGGCCATGGCGGGCGGCGCCGCTTCGGAGCATTCGCGCGGCGGCATGCGCACCAAGATCGAGGCGGGGCGCATCGCCACGTCGGCGGGCACGCATATGGTCATCGCCGACGGGCGCGTGACCCATCCGATCGCGCGCGTCGGCGCCGGCGGTCCCTGCACCTGGTTTCTGACGCCCTCCAACCCCGTCGCCGCGCGAAAAATCTGGATCGGCGGCTCTTTGGAGTTGAAGGGCGCCATCTATGTCGACGCCGGCGCCGCCAAGGCGCTTATGTTGGGCAAGAGCCTGTTGCCGGCCGGCGTGACGCGCGTCGAGGGCGGATTCGCGCGCGGCGATTGCGTCGCGATCCGCGATGCGCAGGGCGCCGAAATCGGACGCGGGCTCGTCGCCTACGACAAGGCTCACGCCGACCGCATAAAGGGGCGCAATTCGCGCGACATCGCGCATATTCTGGGCATGCCGGGGCGCGCCGAAATGATTCATCGCGACGACATGACGATCACCGGACGATAGGGCGGCCGGCGCGGTCGCGATCCGGGCGCCGCCTCAAGGCTCGCGAGCGTCGCGCCGACAGTTACGAATAGTAGGGACGAGACCGTTGTCAGAAGGCGTACCCGATCCGCGCCCCGAAGTTGGTGAGGCCGCGGTTCGGCGGGCAAAGTCCGGCATTGGACATATGCTCGATCGTGCTCATGACGGACCAATTCTGCGTCAGGCGATATCCCAGCGAGGCGGACTCGCGAAACGACGCGTCGCAGCCCATCGCATTGTAGCCCGGCGGGACGTTTAGGCCGGTGTGCGCGTCATTCACCGAGCCGCCGAGGCCTCCCTCCGCGAAAATCCGGCTCGTTATGTCGTAATCCCAGGCAAGGCCTGCGTAGGCTTCACTGGTCTTGCCGGCGAAATTCGCGGTTCCGCCGATGTCCGGCCGCGGGAGAAGGGCGTTCCACAGCGGATCCTGCGATGTGAAAGGTTTGACGAACAGCACCTCGCCGCTCAAATCGACACTGCCGGCCTCGGGGCTGAGCGGATCGTGGACGAGGCCGCCGAGACGCACCTCGGAAATGGGGTAGGCGGCGCTGGCCGTATTGTTCGCCGCGGGGGGCGGCAGCGACGAACAGCCGCCAATCAGGCTCAGTCCGGCCAAGGCGCCAGCGGAAAATAGGACAAATGAAAGCCGGATCTTCATGGCCGCGGCCGCTCGCTGATTCGCCGTCCCAACCTAGCGGCGCCAACCCGCGCCGCCTATACCCGCGCGTGATATTTTCGCTCGCTCTCGCGCAACCCCGCGCAAGCGAACGACCACGCCACCTTGCGAGAGCAGGCTTGGCTCAACTTCCCATTGTCAGTCGGGCCGTCTATATAGTCGACGCTCGCGCGGCAGATCACGCTGCGCCGACCACCCAAAACAAGCCCCGCCCCTTTATCGGATTTGACTTATGGAGCCTGCGATCAGTCTTGTCGAGCCCGAAAAGGACATCAAGGCCGCGATGCGGGCGATTGGCGCCGAGGCGCGCAAAGCGGCGCGGATTCTGGCCAACGCGCCGGCGAAGATGAAGACGGACGCGCTTGTCGCCGCGGCGCGGGCCCTGCGCGGGGACCGCGACGAAATCCTCGCGGCCAATGCCCGCGATTTCGCCGGCGCCAGCGCGAAGGGGCTTTCCCCCGCTTTCCTTGACCGGCTGTTGCTCGACGGGCGCCGGATCGAGGCGATGGCGCGCGGCGTCGAGGAAATCGCCGCGCTGCCCGACCCCGTCGGTCGCATTCTGGCGCATTTCGAGCGGCCCAACGGATTGCGGATCGAACGCGTCGCGACGCCGCTCGGCGTGATCGGGATTATCTACGAGAGCCGGCCCAACGTCACCGCCGACGCCGGCGCCTTATGCCTCAAGAGCGGCAATGCGGCGGTGCTGCGCGGCGGGTCGGACAGCCTCCATTCCTCGGCGGCGATCCATTCGTGTCTGGTCGCCGGGCTCCGGATCGCCGGCCTGCCCGAGGCGGCGATCTCACGAGCGCCCTTCGCGTCGCGCGAGGCGGTCGGCGAAATGCTCGACGGTCTGGGCGGCGCGCTCGACGTGATCGTGCCTCGCGGCGGCAAGAGCCTGGTCGAGCGCGTCCAGCGCGAGGCGCGCGTCCCGGTTTTCGCGCATCTCGAAGGCGTGGTGCATGTCTATGTCGATCGCGCCGCCGACCTGGAGGAGGCCAAGCGCATCGTCATCAACTCGAAGCTGCGCCGCACCGGCGTTTGCGGCGCCGCGGAGACGCTGCTCGTCGACAAAGCCTGCGCCGCGACCCATCTTGCGCCGCTGGTCAAGACGCTGCTCGACGCCGGCTGCGCGGTGCGCGGCGACACCGCAACGATGGCGGTCGATCCGCGTGTGAGCGAAGCGGCGGAAGTGGACTGGCGCACCGAATATCTCGACGCGATCCTTTCATGCCGCGTCGTCGACGGGCTGGAGGCCGCGATCGACCACATCGAGACCTATGGCTCTCATCACACCGATTGCATCGTCACCGAAGACCGTGCGGCCGCGGAGCGGTTCCTGCGAGAAGTCGATTCGGCGATCGTCCTCCACAACGCCTCGACGCAATTCGCCGACGGCGGCGAGTTCGGGTTCGGCGCCGAGATCGGCATAGCGACAGGGCGAATGCACGCCCGCGGGCCGGTCGGCGTCGAGCAATTGTGCTCGTTCAAATATCGGGTGCGCGGCGACGGGCAGGTGAGGGACTAAGCGGGCGCGCGCAGCGCCGCCGCCTCGCGCGCCAATTTCTCCACCGCGGCGTAATCGCCCGCGCCGAGGGCGGCCTTGGGAAGCATCCAGGAACCGCCGACACAGGCAACGTTGGGCAGCGCGAGATAAGACGGCGCTTTGGCCAGATCGATGCCCCCCGTCGGGCAGAAGCGCAAATCTGGCAGCGGGCCGGCGAGCGAAGCGAGCAGCTTGACGCCGCCAACTGCTTCGGCGGGAAACAATTTTAGCGCACGAAAGCCGAGCTCCATCAGGGTAATGGCCTCGGACACCGTCGCAACGCCTGGGAGGAATGGAACGGGCGCCGCCGCCGCCGCTTGTGCGAGGCGCGGAGACGCGCCGGGGCTGACCAGGAAGCGCGCGCCCGCGGCGCACGCCTCGGCGATCTGTTCGGGGGTCAGAACCGTGCCGGCGCCGACGACGGCGCCGGGAACGGCGTCGCGTATCGCCGTGATCGCGGCCAAGGCGCCGGCTGTGCGTAAGGTGACCTCGATCGCCAGCAACCCGCCGGCGGCCAGCGCGCGCGCCTGGGCGACGCCATCTTCGGCATTCCTGACCGTCAGCACGGGAATGACCGGTGCGAGCGCCATGACGGAAAGCATTTCAGTTTGGTGGCTGGCGGGGTTCACGACGCGGCTCCTCGATAGACAGCCGCGCCTGATAGCATGGCGCGCGGCGACGCGCGACCGCCGGCGGCGAGGAATGAGTCGCGCCCAAGCGCAAATCAACTAAGCTGACGCCCTCGGGCCGTCTCGAACGTCAGCGGGAGCCGCGCGTGAACGCCGCTATCGATCTTGCCGTCTACAAGGAGGCGCTGCTCTTTCTTGTGACGGCGGGGATTGTCGCGCCGCTGTTCTTCCGCCTCCGCGTCAGTCCGGTGCTGGGCTTTCTGCTTGCCGGCGTCGCGCTGGGACCGTCCAGCCTGGGGCGCCTGGTCGCGCGCGCGCCGTCGTTCGGCGTGGTGTTTCTGCTGTTCATGATGGGCCTCGAATTGTCCTTCGAGCGTCTCACGCGCATGCGGCGCCTGGTGTTCGGACTTGGCGCCGCCCAGGTCGCGCTCTCGTCGCTGTCGCTCGGCGCAATCGCCTTCTGGCTTGGACAGCCCCCGGCCTCCGCCGTGGTCATCGGAGCGGCGCTCTCGCTGTCCTCGACCGCCGTCATCATTCCGGTGCTGGCCGAGCGCAAGCGCCTCAATCTGGCGGCGGGCCGCGTCAGCTTTGCGGTCCTGCTGTTCCAAGATCTGGCGGTCGCGCCATTGCTGTTCATGGTGACGATGCTGGTCGGGGGCAGGGAAAGCGTGCTCGGGGTCGGCCTCGCCTTGACGCTTGCGCCGGCCGCTTTGGCGTTGACAGGGCTGATCGTGCTCGGGCGCCTTGTGCTGCGCCCGCTCTTTCATTCCGTCGCGATGACCAAGAGCACGGAGTTCTTCATGGCCGCCTGCTTGCTGGTGGTCCTTGGCACGGGGCTGATCGCGGCGATCAGCGGGCTGTCGATGGCGCTTGGCGCTTTCATCGCCGGCCTCCTTCTGGCCGAGACCGAATATCGACGCGAGATCGAGG
>JBEKSH010000059.1:0-8551 GCA_049517235.1 Roseiarcus sp.
GCCAACCGGCAATTGCCGATCCAACTACGCTTTTCTGCAAGGCACTCGACGGCACCATCACCATCACCATCAACGAGGCCCGCCGCACGGTTAGCATGCGTATTATCCCCGAAAATCGTGGTATTGAGAACTACGGGCCGCTGCCGGCGGTGTTCGATTCCGAGAAAATTACCTATCACGTTGAAAGGTGGGGAGATTTTACAATTGACCGTCTGACGGTTCAAGTTTCGATTGTTACCACTACCGGCCTCAATATGCTTGCGTGGAACAATTGCCATGTTGTTAAGGCGCAATTCTGAATTTCACTGACCGATTTCAAAAATAGAACTAAGAGTATGTCCTGAGACTTTACGAGGGATCACAGAGCCTTCTGACCGTCAGGCGCAAGAACTGAGCCTAAAGCTTCAGAGAGAGAGCCCAGCCTGTATTCATTTTAGACAATTTAGGAGCATCGCACATGAAGAGGCAACGCCGTATACAAGCAATGTCGGCGCTTCTGACGACGCTAAATTTACTGGGCTGGAGCACCGCAACGTTCGCCGCTCCGGTTTACCTGACCTGCCCTAGTGACAGCATGGCGCCAACGGATAGGATGTTTCTTACCATTGACTACAGCAAAAGCACAGTTCTCACGTGGTCGTCCTCCGATGCGACACCCATGTCCGATGTCCTAGGGCGCACGGCCGAGCCGGCCCAGGTTACTGGTTCGCAGATCGCATGGCAAATCGTGACGCGACGGGCAGACGGGCTCAACTACGCCGAACATTTCACACTTAACCGGCTGACCGGTCTCTTGTCCACTTACGATGACGGAGTGCAGAACGGCCAAGCTTGGGTTTGCCAAGTTGGCGCAAAGCCCAGGCCCAAGTTTTAGGTGAGGACAGCAGTGTAGCCGGGCAGCCCTTTGACGAAGGGGAAGCACAACAACCCCCCGTGGGGCTCGCTACCCATTGTTAATGACTTTTTTATAAGATCAGCGCCATGAAAAAATCAGTCGTTGTTGTTTTTCTAGATGGAAATTTTACTCGCCAGTTCTCGGTCGCTGTCCGAAACGAGAGTTTACTGATTCTGTCTCATACACCCATCGTAGTTGACTTTGCATTGGTTTGAACAGGATGTTGCGCCTCCGCAGCCCCTCATACATTGAGTGTAGTTCCCGAGGCATATGTCCGCATGGCCATCCGCGAGCGTGACCCCTGTTCGTGGACTTTCACTGGTGTAATTATGCGCCTCCGCAGCCGCAAATGTATAATTCACCAAAGTTGCCCGGTTCTGGCCATGACTGAGATAGTCTTTCGCAATGGACGGCGATATCGTAACAACCAAAGCAAATACGATAGGCGATAATAGCGCGAACAATCTGTTGGTTTTCATTTTTCCCCCAAGGTCATTATTCAAAACAGCTTTTTGTCGTCGATGCGCTTGCAAGTCCTCGACGACGCACGTGTTTTACCCGCCATACCCGCAACAGCCGTCGAATAGAAGGTTGAGAAGGCATACAGCTCTCCGGTTTGCCGGTCGAGCCTGTACTTCGTCCAATACTCCGGCTTGGCGTCTCGATCCCAGCGCACGGTTTCGCTCGTTATTTCCGCATTGTGAGTTTCTGTGTAGGCGTCTTGGCCCGGCGTAGGATGGCGCCAAGTCACCGTCCCAAGGGCGAGATCGATCTTATAAGTGTCGTTGCCGAACTCGTCGCAGGAGAGCGTGATTGTTTCGGCCCAAGCCGGTACGGCGATGGCAACGAAGCCAGCAATCGCCAGCGCATTAAAGACCTTCTGGATCATGGCTCAGTCCCGTCTCCTTTCATTTTACAGTATCATGCATAAAGGTGGGGGTACGCAAGCGGTCAGGCTTTCGACGGCGAATCCCGTTCGAGCGCATCGATCGCCCGATCGAGGGTTTCGCCAAAGACCCAGCCGTTTCTAGCGGCAATCGCCGTGAAGCGCGCGATCGTCTCCGGCGTCGCCTTGATGTTGAACTGGACGTTCCGCCCCGTCCGCCGCCGGCGTATCTGACGATCATTGGCCGGCGCTTTTGGCTTGCCCGTCGCGATCCGACTCGGAAAGGTTGCACAATATCCTTTTTGAGACCTGCCATGCAGGGAGTTTTGCCGATGCCCCAGGACTTTCTACCCCGTGAGTTTCAAGGCGACTGCGACCGGTTCTACCGGCGCGTTATCCGCGCCACGTTGGACGAACTCCCTCTCCATGCGGACGTTAGAAGAGGTAAATTCGCCTCCCTGGACGAGTTTCTCGACAACTGCGAAAAGCAAACGTCCAACCTTCTCACCCACGAAGCCAGGCGATCCTTCGCCCTGACGCTTTCGGCCCTCTTTGAGCGCCAACTCAGAATTTGGGCGCGGGTGCATTTTCCAGAAAAAGCCGAGGCGCGCACGCTGGCGTTTGATCCCCTGCTAACAAAGACAGCCGTTCTTCATGGACTCGATCTTGCGACTGCTTCCGCTGGCGACACCCTTCGCGAACTCCATTCGCTTGCAAACGCCGTGCGGCATGGCGAGGGGCCTGCCGTCGATGGGCTGTGGGAGCGCACCCCTCGTTTCTGGAGTCATTTGACCAATGCGGCCGCCGAAGCTTGCAAAGAGCAAGGCATCTTGAGCGAGTTCATCCAGATCACCGACAACGATTTCGTCCGCTACATCCGTGCGGTGACAAGATTTTGGGGGCTCGCCGATCGCGAACCGAACGCCATAGTTGATGGCCCTTATTGAAAACTGCCACAATCCGGGCTTTCCGGCGCGTCTCTGCGGGCCAGTCTCTAGGCGCAAGCGGATCATGCCAAAGAGCGTCATGACCTGCCGCGATCCTCGGCCAGTCCATCAGTATGGCGCTCGTTCCGCCGCAGCCGCGTCATTGCCCGCCGGCCACAAACGCACTCGGCAAGGTGGGAATCTCGAAATCGTCCGCATCTCTGCGTCCGCGTGTGCCCATGTGCGCGTAAGAATCGAGGTGGGCCAGCCGATAGGCGTTCGCAACGCCGTAATCGTTCAGGCTGCTCTTCTTATGCTCCACGTAGACCAGGCCATGCGCCGCGAGAACGCTGATCGCCTTCTTTAGCCTGCCGCGTTCGACACCCGAATAAGCGGAGATCGTGTCGTAGCTGATGTTCGCCAAATTGCTTTCATTGTCACGGCGCGCCGCGAACAGGAAATAGAGCTTCATCGCGTCAAGTTCGGCGATCACTCTGAGATTGAAGGCATCGAACGCTTCGATGCTTTCCCCCGAATACAGCTTCTTCGCGGGCAATTTGCACCAGCCGCGCTTGTGGTCGTAGTCCTCAAGGCGGAACGTGCTCCGTCCACGAGGCGCTCGCGTAATCACTTTGTGAGCGGCCAAAACATCCAGACCGCCCGCAATTTTCTCGCGGCTCTTCCCGGTCGCCGAGCCAAGTTGATCATACGTAACGGTGGCGATGAGTTCAGCTTTGTCATCATCGACAGCGAGTTCTTGGCCGTGGTGCGCTATGACGAGCAGTGCCATGAGCGCAGTGATATGGTCCGCGCCCTCGCCTCTGTTCCAGCGCAGGTCGCGCAAGCCGCCTGCTTCGATCCATGCCGAGGGGAGTCGCACCCAATCGCGAAGCGCCATCATCGACGCTCCTTCGCCACCGTCAGCACAGCATAGATCGCAAAAGCCGCGAGCCCAAAGCCCGCAAGCACGATCAGCGCGAAGAGGGAGTCGTGCGGCATCACTCCGATGGTCTTTGTCAATTCGTTCAGCGAGGTCATCGCGGTACTCCGTGTACGGCGTCATCGGAGGTTTTTTTGCATATCCGCCCTCATCTTTCTAGAAACAGTTGAGGGCAAATTTGCGACACGCGGTCTGTAAATAGATTTATATTCAACCTGTTAGCTGACAATTTAATCGTCCTTATAACATCCCAAATTAGTGCATGAAAGGAGTTTCGTGAACTAAAGCGTGCAGAAATCAGATTCAGAACTCGCCCATGATATTGAGCTACGCGAGCGCTCAGGCCTTCGCCGGCAAACTCCGTTCGAGCGCGTCGATCGCCCGATCGAGGGTTTAGCCAAAGACCCAGCCGTTCTTATCGGCAATCGCCGTGAAGCGCGCGATCGTCTTCGGCGTCGCCTTGATGTTGAACTGGACGTTCCGCCCCATCCCCTTCGCCTACCGCCTCCTCCCCGCCGTGAAGCTCGCGATCAGCACGGCGATGACGCCGGTGAGGAATATGCCGTCGAAGGTTCCGGCGCCGCCGATCGACGCGACGGGGGCGCCGAGGCCCTGGATTTTCGGCAGGTTGAGCAGATCGGCGCCGATCAGGGCGCCGAGGCTGCCGCCGGCATAGGCGAGCGGCGCGGCGTATCGCCTGGAAATGACCAGCGCGACGATCGCCGCGGCGATCGACGGGGCGAGCAGCGGCAGCGCGATCCCGATTCCGGGGACCGGCGTCGCCAGCCAGTAGCAGAGGGCAGACAGGCAGGCGATCGCGAGCAGCCCTTCACGCCACAGGCGGTTCTTGTTCAAGAGATAGACCGACAGCAGGAACGGGATCACCGCGCCGCCGACATTGACCGCGATGACCGTGCCCGGCCAATCGGCGAGCACCGGCACGACGTAGCGCATGCCGAAAAAATCGACCTCCTGCCCGAGCATGACGTTATGTTCGGAAAACCGGGCGACGGGGATATTCACGTAGCTGCCCAGCAGCGAGCCGAACAGCAGCAGCATCGCCGTATTCGAACTGACGCCGAGGCTCGTGTAGGCGTAGCGCAGAACGCCGAGCTGGATGAAGATCAGCAGCAGGGCGAAGACGGCGACGAGCGCCGCGAAAAACAGCGGCGCGATCGGCAGATATTGCAGTTGACCGAGGTGCATGAGGCGACTTTAGCATATCAAGGGCGCATTCCGATCGTCGGAGCCGGCCAATCCAATGGAGGTCGCCAATGGCGCGTGAAGCGACGGGGCAATCCAAAGCTTTTCCCGGGGTCGGCCTGTTGGGGCTTGGGCTCGGCGTGGCGGCGCTCGGCCTGGTCGCCATCAGCGCGCTGGCGATCGGCCGCATGGCGGTCGGTCGCCTGGCGGTCGGTCGCCTGGCGATCGGCAAGGCGCGGATCGGCGCGTTGGAGGTCGACGAACTGACGGTCCGCAAGCTGCGCGTTCTCGAACGCGAGGAGCGGCGCCCGTGACGCCGCCGGCGGCGGCCGGCCTTCGCCGAACCGATCGGGATCACCCGCGGACTTGCCGCGTGGCGCAGGCCGCGTCGGCGGCGGAGTCGACATTTGCCGCGCCGCCCCCCACATTGGGCATAGATGATTCGCCAGCGCCGCGAGGCCCTTGATTTGTCCGGCAGCCATGCGCCGGCGCCGCCTGATGACGCCGTCCGCGCCGACAGGGGCGCCGCAAACGCGCCGAGCCTGTCGGCGCGCGCGCGCGCCGGAGCCGCGCCGCGCTACCTCGACGCGCTCAACGCGGCGCAGCGCGAGGCGGTCGAGGCGCTCGAGGGCCCCGTCCTGGTGCTCGCCGGGGCGGGCGTCGGCAAGACCCGCGTGCTGACTACGCGCATCGCCCATCTGATCGCCACCGGGCGCGCGCGGCCGCATGAAATCCTCAGCGTCACCTTCACCAACAAGGCCGCGCGCGAAATGCGCGAGCGGATCGGCCATCTGACGGGCCTCGTCGAAGGCATGCCGTGGATGGGCACTTTCCATTCGATCGGCGCGAAAATCCTGCGCCGGCACGCCGAACTCGTCGGCCTGAAGCCGAATTTCACGATCCTCGACACCGACGATCAGATCAGGCTTCTCAAGCAGGTTCTGCAGGCGCGCAATATCGACGACAAACGCTGGCCGGCGCGCGCCCTGGCGGGCCAGATCGACGGCTGGAAGAATCGCGGTCTCGACCCCGCCCATGTGCCGCCCGCCGAGGCGGCGGCCTTCGCCAACGGCCAGGGCGGCGCGCTCTACGCGCTCTATCAGGCGCGCCTCAAGGTTCTCAACGCCGTCGATTTCGGCGACCTGCTGCTCGAATGCGTGCGGCTGTTTCGCGAGCACGCGGAAATCCTGGCGCATTACCAGCAGCGGCTGCGCTATATCCTGGTCGACGAATATCAGGACACCAACGTCGTGCAGTATCTGTGGCTGCGCCTGCTGGCGCAGGCGAGCCGCAATCTCTGTTGCGTCGGCGACGACGACCAGTCGATCTACGGATGGCGCGGCGCCGACGTCGACAACATCCTGCGCTTCGAGCATGATTTTCCCGGCGCGAAAGTGATCCGCCTCGAGCGCAATTATCGCTCCGGCGCGCATATCCTCGCCGTCGCCTCCGGCCTGATCGCGCACAACCAGAACCGTCTGGGCAAGACGCTGTTCACCGAGGCCAGGGCGGGCGAAAAGCCGACCGTGTCGGGCGTCTGGGACAGCCAGGAGGAAGCGCGCGTCATCGGCGAGGAGATCGAGCAGCTGCAGCGCGCCGGCCAGTCGCTCGACGAGATCGCCATCCTGGTGCGCGCCTCCTTCCAGATGCGCGAATTCGAGGAGCGCTTCATCACCCTGGGTCTGCCGTACAAGGTGATCGGCGGGCCGCGCTTCTACGAGCGCGCGGAAATCCGCGACGCGCTCGCCTATCTGCGCTGCGTCGCACAGCCCGACGACGACCTGGCCTTCGAGCGCATCTTCAACGTGCCCAAACGCGGGCTCGGCGAGGCGGCGTTGAGCCTGCTGCACGCGCATGCGCGGCGCGCCGGCGTGCCGCTGACGCGCGCGGCGCGGGTGCTGGTCGAAACGGAGGAAATCAAGGCGCGGCCGCGCCAGATCCTGCGCGATTTGCTGCGCTCCTTCGACCGCTGGTCGGCGCAGATCGAAACGACCGCCCATCACGAGCTGGCCCAGCTGATTCTCGAGGAGAGCGGCTATATCGACATGTGGAAGGCCGATCGCACCGCCGACGCCGCCGGCCGGCTGGAAAACCTGAAAGAGCTGACGCGTTCAATGGAGGAGTTCCCGAGTCTCGCCGCCTTCCTCGAACATGTTTCGCTGGTGATGGACGCCGAGAGCGGCGAAGGCGGCGAGCGGGTGTCGATCATGACGCTGCACGCCGCCAAGGGCCTCGAGTTCGACGTCGTGTTTTTGCCGGGCTGGGAGGAGGGATTGTTTCCCCATCAGCGCTCGCTCGACGAGAACGGGCGCGCCGGGCTCGAAGAGGAGCGGCGGCTCGCCTATGTCGGCCTGACGCGCGCCCGCGCAAGAGCGAAAATCTATTTCGCCGCCAACCGCCGCATCCGCGGCCTGTGGCAGACCACCGCGCCGTCGCGCTTCATCGACGAGTTGCCGGAGGCGCATGTCGAAGTCGTCGAGGCCTCGGGCGCCTCGATGCACGGCGGATATGCGGTGTCGCGCTTCGATCGCGTCGAGCCGTTTTCGTCGCGCTATGAAACGCCGGGCTGGCGGCGCGCCAGGGAGCAGGCGAAAGGCGGCGGCTTTTCCGAGCGGCCGACGCCCGGCCCGCGCGGGCCGACGCTGATCGAGGGCAAGGCGACCGCCCGATCGAGCGTCGAATCGGAACTGGCCAAGGGGGCGCGCGTGTTCCACGTCAAGTTCGGCCCCGGCAGCGTCGTCGCCGTCGACGGCGCCAAACTGACGGTCGATTTCGACAAGGCCGGCCGCAAGATGGTGCTGGAGAGCTTCGTCCAGCAGGCGGGGTAGGCCGAGCCCAGGCAGATGGCGGTTCAGGTTCAAGTTTTGCGCGCGATTCGGCGAAATCGTCACGAGGCGCAAGACTTTAGATTCGCCAAGGCTTGCGCGCGCTATTCCGAATATGGACGATCGAAACCTCATCGGCCTCGACCGTCCAATACACCAGATAAGGATACCTGCCGACAGGCGATCCGCGCGTCGCGCCTCTTCCCGTCGGATGACCGATGTTCGGATTGCGCCCGATCGTTTCGATGGTGCGCTTGATCGCAAGCTTAACCTTGTGAGCGCCTCTGGGGCTCCGCTCCTCAATGTAATCGAGGATGCCGGCGAGATCGCTATAAGCACGCCGCGAATAGCGGACGATCATAAGCCGTGGCGTTTCCAGAGGGCGGCAATTTCCGGGTCCGTTGCGAACTCCCCGCGCCGCGCTTGCGCCAGCCCCTCGTCGATCGCCGCGCGCGCATCGTCATCGAGCGGAATCGGAGCGTTGCGGGTCTCGATAGCCCACAGCAGCACTTCCGCCGCTTCGTCCTGGTCCGCTTCCGGCAGGCTGCGGACCTTTGCAATCGCTTGGTCGAGGAGCTTGGTCACGGGGCTACGATATCATAGGAGCAAGGATACGAACAATCTTCACACCCTTCCCGGCTCGGCTTGCGTCGCCGCCGCGGCCCGAATAGGTGTGGCGAGCGTCCAACTACGAGGCGCGACCAGCAACGACGGCGACTATCACGCGAAATCTCGCGCCTGAAACGCCGATCATCGCGCCGGGTTCAGCGAGGCTAAGGGATTGGGCGCCACAATCGGCCCACAGTGCAAATCCCACGCCGCTGATTCGGGCCCAACCTGATGTATCGCAGTCTTTTTTCGGTCGCCGCGTTCACG
>JBEKSH010000060.1:0-15485 GCA_049517235.1 Roseiarcus sp.
TTTGACTTTCCCGCCCCGTCCCCCTAGATACCGCTTCAATCTTCGTCAGGTTCGTCCTCGTCGATCAGCCGTCCCGCCCTATGAGGCGGGCGGTCGCCGTCCGGCAGCGCGTCGCGCCCCCGGGCGCGTTTCGCGTTGGACAGTTCAGGAGCGCCCCATGTTCGAGAGCCTTTCGGAAAAGCTCTCCGGCATATTCGATAAACTGACCGGCCGCGGCGCCCTCTCGGAGGAGGACGTCAACGCCGCGATGCGCGAAGTGCGCCGCGCCCTGCTCGAGGCGGATGTCGCGCTCGAAGTCGTGCGCTCGTTCATCGACCGGGCGCGAACCAGGGCGGTCGGCGCGGCGGTGCTCAAATCCGTCACCCCCGGCCAGATGGTCGTCAAGATCGTTCATGACGCGCTGGTCGAGACGCTGGGCGGCGAGTCGCAGGCGATCGATCTCAACGCCGCCCCGCCCGTCGCGATCATGATGGTTGGATTGCAGGGCGCGGGCAAGACCACCACCACCGCCAAGATCGCCAAGCGCCTCGCCGAGCGCGCCAAACGCAAAGTCCTGATGGCTTCGCTCGACGTCAAGCGCCCGGCCGCGCAAGAGCAGCTCGCGGTGCTCGGCCGGCAGATCGGCGTCGACACGCTGCCGGTCGTGGCGGGGCAAGGGCCGGTCGAGATCGCCCGGCGCGCCGAGATGGTGGCGCGGCTGCAAGGCTATGACGTCGTGCTGCTCGATACGGCGGGCCGCACCCATATCGACGAGCCGTTGATGGCCGAAATGGCCGAGATCAGGGACGCCGCCAAGCCGCACGAAATCCTGCTCGTCGCCGACGCCTTGACCGGTCAGGACGCCGTCAATCTGGCGAGGAATTTCAACGAGCGCGTCGGCGTCACCGGCATCGTGCTTACCCGCGCCGACGGCGACGGGCGCGGCGGCGCGGCTTTGTCGATGCGCGCGGTCACCGGCAAGCCGATCAAATTGCTGGGCGTCGGCGAAAAGATGGATGCGCTGGAGGATTTCCATCCCCAGCGCCTCGCCGACCGCATCCTCGGCATGGGCGACATCGTCAGCCTCGTCGAGAAGGCCGCGCAGAATATCGACGCCGAGAAGGCGGTCAAAATGGCCGAGCGGATGCGCAAAGGCGTGTTCGACCTCAACGACCTTTCCGAGCAGCTCGCGCAAATCGAAAATATCGGCGGGATGGGCGGCATCATGAGCATGCTGCCCGGCATGGCCAAGATCAAGGAGCAGGTCGCCGCCGCCCACCTCGACAATAAGGTGATCGCGCGCCAGCGCGCGATCATTTCGTCGATGACGCCAAAGGAGCGGCGCAATCCGGACATCTTGAAGGCGTCGCGCAAGAAACGCATCGCCGCGGGCTCCGGCGTCAATGTCGAGGCGGTCAACCGCCTGCTGAAACAGCATCGCCAGATGGCCGACATGATGAAGGCGATGGGCGGCGCGGGAAAGCGCGGCCCAATGGCGCAGCTTGGCCAGATGTTCGGCATGGGCGGGGGCATGCCGCAGCCGACGCCCGAGCAATTGGAAGCGTTTCAAAAGCAAATGAGCGGCGCCCCGCCCGGCGCCAAAGGCGGCGGCATTCCCGATGCGCCCCCGCCCGGCGCCTTCAACACCCCTTCTTCGCTCCCCGGCCTGCCAGGCCTTGGCGCCCCGCGCCTGCCGGGCCTCGGCGGCGGCCTGCCCGGCGGATTCAACCCGTTCGGAGGCAAGAAGAAATAGCTGGGCGTCCGGCGCCGAAAGCCCGCTCGCCCTGTCGATTCATCACGCGTCATAGTTTGAGAAAAGGAAGGAATAGAAATGTCTCTGAAGATTCGTCTCTCGCGCGGCGGCGCCAAGAAGCGGCCGTTCTATCGCATCGTGGTCGCCGACGCGCGCATGCCGCGCGACGGCCGCTTCGTCGAGAAGATCGGCACGTTCGATCCGGTGAAGGCCAAAGACGACGCATCGCGCCTCGTGCTCGATGTTGAAAAGGCCAAGGCCTGGCTCGCCAAGGGCGCCCAGCCGACCGACCGCGTGCTGCGCCTGCTCGACGGCCTCGGCGTCGCCAAGCGCGAAGCGCATAACAATCCGCGCAAGGCGCTGCCCAAGAAGAAGGCGCAGGAGCGCAGCGCGGCGGCGGCCGCCGCCGCCGAGAAGGCCGCCGCCGCGGCGGCGTGAACGAATGTCGGCGTGTCCCCTTTTCCCGCGAAGCGGGAGAAGGGGATTAACCGCAAGGACGCGTTTGTTGTCGGCTCCCGCTCGCCTCATTCCCATCGGGATATTCGGCGCCCCGCACGGCGTGCGCGGCGAACTACGCGTAAGATCCTACACTCAGGATCCCACGGCGATCGGCGCCTACGGGAGTCTCACGGACAGCACGGGGAAGTCCGCCTTCAAGCTGACGGCCACGCGTTTCCTGCGCGACGACATGCTGGTCGTTCGGCTCGCCGGCGTCGACAACCGCGAGGGCGCGGAAAAACTGGCGGGCGTCGAACTCTTCGTGACGCGCGACCAGCTGCCGCCGCCGTCGGACGACGAATTCTATCACGACGATCTCGTCGGGCTCGAGGCGTTGACGCGCGAGGGCGACAGGCTGGGCCGCGTCGTCGCCTTGCGCAATTTCGGCGCCGGCGACATTCTTGAAATCGCGCCGACCTCGGGCGGAGAAACCTTGATGCTGCCCTTCACCAAAGCGGTCGCCGTCGAGGTCGACTTGAGCAAGAGCCGCATCGTGATCGTCCCGCCCAACGAGATCGACGGCGAAGGTCGGGACAGCGAGGGCTGATGTTCGCGGCGACGATTCTGACGCTGTTCCCGCAGATGTTCCCCGGGCCGCTCGGCCTGTCGCTGGCGGGCGATGCGCTCGGACGCGGCCTGTGGTCTTGCGAGACCGTGGACATTCGCGCGCATGGGCTGGGCCGCCATCGCGCCGTCGACGACACGCCGGCGGGCGGCGGCCCCGGCATGGTGATGCGCGCCGACGTGCTGGCGGCGAGCCTCGACGCCGCGCTCGGCGCGGCGGACGCCCGCCCGCGGCTGTTGATGAGCCCGCGCGGCGAACGTCTGACGCAGCGCAAAGCGCGCGAATGGGCGGCGGGGCCGGGCCTCGTCATCGTCTGCGCGCGTTTCGAAGGGGTCGACGAACGCGTGATCGAAGCACGGGGCCTGACGGAAGTCTCCATCGGCGACTACATCCTTTCAGGCGGCGAAATCGCCGCGCTTGCGGTGCTCGACGCCTGCGTCCGGCTTATCCCGGGCGTGATGGGCAAGGTCGAATCGGCGGCGCAGGAGAGTTTCGAAGCCGGCCTGCTCGAATACCCCCATTACACGCGTCCGCGCGAATGGGAGGGGCGGGCGATTCCCGATATTCTGTTGTCCGGCGATCACGCTGATATCGCCAAATGGCGGCGCGAGATGGCGTTGCGGATCACGCGCGAGCGCCGGCCCGATCTCTTGGAAAAAAGCTGAGACTATATCCCATAGCCACGCGCCATCGCCGCGGCGGCGACCGGAATCGCGAGGAAGAACGCCGCTTCCGCCCGCAGCCAGGCCCGCGCGCGCGCGATTTCCGAGACCTCCGGGCGAAACGCCGTATCGGCGCGCGATCGCCGGCCCCAGGCGAGATAGCGGAGCGTCGGCGGAATCGACAACAGGCCGACGACGAGGAACAGCGCCATCTTGGTCCAGAAGATATGGTTGGCGACATAATATTCGTAGCCCTTGGCGCCCCAAATGACGCGGGCGACGCCGACGATGACCACGATCGCCGCCGATACGCCGTAGGCCATATCGATCCGGGCGAGCCGTCCGATCGCTTTGGCGTCGATATCGATCGTCAGGATGGCGAGCTCCGCGGCCAAGACGGCGGCGAGCGTGAAAACCGCCAGGTGGTGCAGGCTGGCGAGCGCCCAATCGGTCAACATGGCTCAATCTCCGGTCGCTTGCGAGGTCGGTCTATCGGGCGGGCGAAGGAAGCGCCGGCGAGAAGCCGGCGGCGCGCGCCGGCGCGGCGGCGGGCGCCGTCCGCCCGCCCAGCGATCTGCGAAACCACAGCGCGTAGATTGCCGGCAGGACCAGCAGGGTCAGGAATGTCGCAACGAACAGGCCGCCCATGATGGTGACCGCCATCGGTCCCCAAAAGGCGCTCTCCGACAAAGGGACCATCGCCAGAATGGCCGCAAGCGCGGTCAGCGCGACGGGCCGCGCGCGGCGCACCGTCGCCGAGACGATCGCCTGGCGGCGCGTCATGCCGAGCTCGCGCACATCCCTCTCGATCTGATCGACCAGAATAACCGTGTTGCGCATGTCCATCCCGGCCAGGGCGATGAGGCCGAGAAGGGCGACAAAGCCGAACGGCTTGTTAGCGAGATTGAGGGCTATCGAGGCGCCGACAATGCCGAGCGGCGCGGTGAAGAAGACGATCGCCAATCTCGAGAAGCTTTGCAGCTGAATCATCAGGATGGCCAGCATGCCAAGCAGCATGATCGGGAACAGAAGGAAGATCGACGAGTTCCCCTTCTGCGATTCCTCGATCGCGCCGCCCATTTCGATGCGATAGGCCGGCGCCAGACTGTCGCGAATCCCTTGCAGCTTCGGCCAAAGCGCCGTGGAGACGTCGGGGGCCTGCACGCCATCGACGACGTCGGCGCGCGCCGTGATCGCCATGTCCCGGTTGCGCCGCCACATGATCGGCTCTTCCGACCCGTAGCGCACGTGCGCCACTTGCGAAACGGGAACCACGGCGCTGTCGCGCGCAAGAACGGTCAGGCTGTCGATCTGGTCGAGCGCCGCGCGCTCGGCCGGGACGGCCCTCGCGACCACATCGACTTTCTCCTCGCGGTCGCGGATCGTCGTCACCGTGACCCCGCCGATCAAAGTCTGCAAGGTCTGCGCGATGTCCTGCGGCGTAAGGCCGAGCGCCCGCGCGCGCGCCTGATCGACCTCAAGCGTCACCGAGGGCATCTTCTCGTTCCAGTCGAGATTGGGGTCGACGACGCGGTCGTCCGTGCGCATGACGTCGCGCACGCGATAGGCGATTTCCCGCACCTTGGCGGGATCGGGGCCGATCACGCGGAATTGTACGGGAAAGCCCACCGGCGGCCCGAAATTGAAGCGATCAATGCGCACCCGCGCCGCGCTCAGCGCGCCTTCGGCCACCGCGGCGTCGAGGCGCCCCTTGATCCGTTCGCGCGCCTCGACGTCTTTGGCGACGATCACGATCTGCGCAAAAGATTCATTCGGCTGGACCGGCAACAGACCGAGCCAGAAGCGCGGCGAGCCCTTGCCGATATAGGTCGTGTAGGACGATGCGTCCGGGTCCCCCGCGAGCAATTGCTCGGCCTCGCGCGCAACCTTCGACGTTGCTTCGATCGACGTTCCCTCGGCCAATCGCATTTCAAGGAACAACTCGGGCCGCTCGGAGATCGGAAAGAACTGCTGCTGCACGCGGCTGAAGCCGCTCAGGCCCAGCCCAAGCAGGGTCACGGTCACGACAATGACGAGAAGGGGTCGCGCCACGCTGAATTCGACGACGCGACGAAACGCCCGATACAGCCATGTTTCGTAAAGGGCGTTCGGATCGACGTGGCGCGCGCGCCGGGCGATATCGGGCAGCAGCTTCACGCCCAGAAACGGCGTGAAGATCACCGCGACGAACCACGAGGCGACAAGCGCGATCGCCACCACCCAGAATATGCCGCCGGCATATTCGCCAACCGCGGAATTCGCGAGGCCGATAGGCAGAAATCCAATCGCGGTCACCAGCGCGCCGGTCAACATCGGAAAGGCCGTCGAGGTCCACGCGAACGAGGCCGCGCGCTCGCGGTCCCAGCCCTGCTCCAACTTTACGACCATCATCTCAACCGCGATGATCGCATCGTCGACCAGCAGGCCAAGCGCGATGATGAGAGCGCCAAGCGTCACGCGCTGCAGATCGAGGCCGAGGAACGCCATCGCGATGAACACGATGGCGAGCACCAAAGGCACGGAAGTCGCCACCACGACGCCGGTGCGCCAACCGAGCGAGACGAAGCTCACGCCCAGCACGATCAGCAGCGCCTCGACAAACGAGCGCGTGAATTCGAATACGGCGGCGTCGACGACCTTTGGCTGGTCGGCGATGCGCGCGATCGAAATCCCTTGCGCCAGGTTGGTCTCGAAATCGGCGAGCGCCGCATCGAGATTCGCGCCGAGCGCCAGGATGTTGGCGCCTTTCTGCATCACGACGCCGACCTCAAGCGCCGGCTGGCCCTGCGAGCGGATCAGATAGGAGGGGGGATCCTCGTAGCCATGTTCGACATTGGCGATGTCGCCCAGGCGAAAGGCGCCGCCGTTGGCGAAAACGGGGGTTTCGCGCACCGCCGAAGCGCCTTCCAAGGCGCCGGTGACGCGCACCGGCACGCGCTGGCCCGACGTCTGGAATTCGCCGGCGGGATTGACGGCGTTTTGCTTGGACAACGAATCGAACAACGCCTGAATGGGCACGCCGAGCGTGGCCAGTTTGGCGTGGCTGAATTCAACAAAAATCCGCTGCTCCTGATCGCCGTAAAGGTCGACCTTGGCGACGTCGGGCACGCGTTGCAAACGCAGGCGGAACGCTTCGGCCGCCTCCTTCAGTTGCGCGTATGACGCGCCTTCGCCGGTGATCGCGTAGAGGACCGCATCGACGTCGCCGAACTCGTCGTTGACCGTCGGGCCGATCAGGTTCGCCGGCAAATCGCCGCGGATGTCGCCAAGTTTCTTCCGCAGTTCGACGAACAGCATCGGAACCGCGCGCGCCGGCGTCGAATCCTTGAAGTCAATGCCGATCGAAGTGAAGCCGGGCTTGGTGTAGGTGGTCGATTTGTCGAAGTAGGAGAGTTCGCGCAGCTTCTTCTCGATGCGGTCGGTGACCTGATCCTGCATTTCCTGCGTCGTCGCGCCCGGCCAGATAGCGCTGACATTGACGTTCTTGATGGTGAAGGACGGGTCTTCGGCGCGCCCGAGCTGAAAGTAGCTCAGCGCGCCGCCAATGCCGATCGCCAAGATCAGAAAGGTGATCAGCGCGGGATGGCGGATCCGACGCCCTCGACGACGAGCACGGATTGATTTTCGTAGCCGGCGATTCGCACGGGCGTTTCGGTCACCGCGCCGCTCTCGCGATCGACGACCCAAAGGCTGGGCCCCTTGCCTCTGTCGAACAGGGCGGCCAGCGGAAGACGCGCAACCTTCTCCGTCTTGTCGGCAAGCGTGACGGTCAGGCTCATGCCCAACCGCACATCGCTCGGCGCCTCCGGCAGGGTGTAACGCGCCTGATAGGTGCGCGTCGTCGGATCGGCAGTGGGCGACAGCTCGCGCAGCGTCGCCGCGATCTCAGCGCCAGGCAGCGCCCAGAATTCGACGCGCGCCGGCGCGGTGCGGGCGCGATCGACAAGCTCTTCGGGGATCGCCACCGCCGCTTCGTATTGGCCGGTATGGGACAGCCGCACGACGGGCGCGCCGGCGCCGAGCACTTGGCCCGGCTCGGCAAGAACCGCGCTGACGATTCCGTCGGCATCCGCGGCAAGCGTCGCATAACTCGCGGCGTTGCGCGCCAATGTCACCGCGCGTTCCGCCCTGGCGAAGCCGCCGCGCGCCTGATCCGCCCCCGCTTTGATCTTGTCGACGTCGGCGGCCGAGGTCCAGCCGTGGAGCTTCAGCGTTTCGATCCGCCGCTCTTCGGCCTGCTGCTGGTCAAGGGCGCCCTTGGCCGAGGAATAATCGGCGTCGGCCTGCTCGACCTGCAAGAGCAAGTCGGCGTCGTCAAGCTTGGCCAGGGCGTCGCCCTTCCGCACCACGGCGCCGGCGTCGACCAAGCGCTCCGCCAGCTTGCCCGGAACGCGGAAGGCGAGGTCGCTCTCGATTCGCGCTTTGACGACGCCGGGCAGCACGCGGTCGCGCTCGCGCGGCGCGTAGCGAACCTCCGCCACCAGAACCGGACGCTCGGGCGTCTGTCTCCTGGCCTGTGTCGGGGCGCCGCAGGCGGCAAGCAACAAAGCGGGCAGCAGGGCGAAGACAACCGGGCGAAGCTCCATGACGCTTACTCCGAGCTTTAGGCCGAGTTCGGCGGATTCCTGTTGGCGAGCGCGCGCAGCACGAAGCCGACCAAGGCTTCGGCCTCCATGTCTCCTGAACATTGCGCGATCAAAGTCGGATGGTGGATGGCGGCGGAGGCCGCCATGGCCATGTCGCCAAGCATGGCGGGATCGCCGGGACCAAACTCGCCGCTCGCCTGGCCCTGCGCGACAAGCCCGGCGAGCGTCGCCTTGCACGCGGCGAGGAATTCGTCGATCGCCGGCCAATTCTCCTCCAGCGCGACCGCGACGACTTCATGGACGCGTTTGTGATTGGTCATTTGATCGCGAAGATCGCGATACAGAGCCATCAGCACCGCGCTGATGCGCTCGCTCGCGCTGCCGGGTCCCGTCGCGGCCTTCCGAGCTGTCCCGACGAGCAAATCAAGCTGGTTGCGGCAGATGGCTTCGGTCAGCGCGTCCTTCGAGGGAAAGAAGCGGTAGATATTGGCGCTGGACATGCCCAGCGTCCCCGCGATGTCCGCGACCGTCGTCTTGCGAAAACCGAGTTGGCGAAACAGATCCCATGCCGCCACAAGAATGCATTGGCGGGTCTCTTCCGGGGTTCGGCGCACGACGTTCATTGGGACCATGACGAATGATGACTGACGATAGTGAACATTTATCACTCTTCACAAATCAGATCAAGCCCGGGCGGCTTCGAGCGACAGAAAGGATGCAACCGATCGGAGGGGGCGTGGACGGCCGAACCCGGCGAGCGGCGTCTGAAGCGCTCCCAGCCGACCGGATGGGCCTCGCACGATTGGAACGTGCAAAGCGTTTGACACTTCCCCGCGATATACTTATAGGACGAACCGCTCCAGCGCGGATTTCGGCCGCGCTTTTGGTTTCGCCTTCGGCGCGCGCCGAAGTCGGGCGGAGTTTCCACCAGCAGGTCAAGACTGCAAAGAAGCCGGCCGCGCCGTTTGAGGCGCAGAGCCGGATTGAACACGGAGAAAACGATGTTCGCAGTGATCAAGACCGGCGGCAAGCAATACAGGGTCGCCGCCGAGGACGAAATTACGGTTATGACGCTCAAGGGCGAGCCCGGCGACGTCGTGGCTTTCGATGAAGTGCTTGCGCTTTTTGACGGCGAAACCAGTCATATCGGCGCGCCGCATGTCGCTGGCGCGACGGTCGCGGGCACAATCGTCTCGCATGGACGCGGCCCGAAAGTCATCGCCTTCAAGAAGCGCCGCCGCAAGAATTCTCGCCGCAAGCGCGGCCACAAGCAGGACCTGACTGTGGTGCGCATCACCGAGTTTCTCACGGGCGGCGCCAAGCCGGCTGTCAAGGCCCGGTCCGAAGAGCCTGTCGCGGCGCAGGCGGAGCAAGCCTGAACGCGGATTCCCTATTCGCCCGAATTATCGTATAGAAGCGCAAACTCGTCGCCTCGCGGCGACAAGCGTCTGATCCGGAGCTTAATGTTATGGCCCATAAAAAGGCAGGCGGTTCTTCGCGAAACGGCCGCGATTCGGCCGGGCGCCGCCTCGGCATCAAGAAATTCGGCGGCGAGAAGGTCGTCGGCGGCATGATTCTTGTTCGTCAGCGCGGCACAAAATTTCATCCCGGCCGCAATGTCGGCATCGGCGTAGACCATACTTTGTTCGCCATGACGGCCGGCAAGGTCGAATTTGAAACCAAAGCCAACGGCCGAGCTTATGTAGCGGTCGTCGCATCTCAAGCGGCGGAATAAAAAGCGGGGGAACGACGAGACCCCGCTTGGCGCCAGCCCCGCGGACGGTCTCGAGGATGAGCCCTCAAGACTTCGACGGCGAGAAGAACTCTCCCTCGAAAAGTCCGGTAGGTCCGAAAGGCCTTGATGGGGAAGTGGGGCGCCGCTTCCCCTTTGTCGTTGCGGGGCGCCGGTTGGGCGGGCCGCAGCCGGACCGGAGCCGACTATGTTTCCCGACCTCGCCCGAGACGATGTGTTTCGATTGGAGACGAAGCGGCTCTGGCTGCGTTGGCCGCGCGCCGCCGACTCGGCGGCGATCCAGCGCTATTCCAGCCGCTGGGAGGTCGCGAAAATGACCTCGCGCATTCCCCATCCCTATCCGCCCGGCGAGGCCGAGCGCTTCATCTTCACCGCGCGCGAGGCCAACGCGCTCGGCCGCGACCTGATCCTCGTCATCACCCCCATTCGCGGCAAGCGTGATCCGCTCGGCATGATAAGCCTCGAGAGCCGCCGCGAGGGGCGCCTGACGTTGGGATATGCGCTGGCCCCCGAAGTGTGGGGCAAGGGACTGGCGACCGAGGCCGCCTCCGCGGCGATCGATGCGGGCTTCACGCTGACCACCGCGCTGGAGATGCTGGCGACGGCTCATGTCGAGAACCCGGCGTCCCGCCGTGTGCTCGAAAAATGCGGGTTTGCGCATACGGGTTCGGGACTGGAAGGCGCCCCGGCGCGCGGCGGCATGGTGCCCTGCAATCGGTTCCGCCTGGAACGTTCGGCCTGGGCGTCCCGCCGCGCCGTCCTGGAGCCCGTCGCGCCACCAAACGCGGAAGGCCAAAGAGCGCCCTCATGAAGTTCCTCGATCAGGCCAAAGTCTATGTCCGTTCAGGCGACGGCGGGGCTGGCTGCGTCTCGTTCCGGCGCGAAAAGTTCATCGAATTTGGCGGCCCGGACGGAGGCGACGGCGGGCGCGGCGGCGATGTCATCGTCGACTGCGTGAAAGGTCTCAATACGCTTATCGATTTTCGCTACCAGCAGCATTTCAAGGCGAAGGTAGGCGTGCACGGCATGGGCAAGAACCGGGCGGGGGGGCGGGGCGCCGACGCGGTTCTGAAAGTTCCCGCCGGCACGCAGGTGTTCGACGAGGACGGCGAGACGCTCCTTGCCGACCTCAGGCGGGAAGGCG
This sequence comes from Roseiarcus sp., assembly GCA_049517235.1. Taxonomy (GTDB): domain Bacteria; phylum Pseudomonadota; class Alphaproteobacteria; order Rhizobiales; family Beijerinckiaceae; genus Roseiarcus. Next base: position 10,941 of record JBEKSH010000060.1, read on the forward strand.
ATCGGGTCATCATCGCGCGGGGCGGCAACGGCGGCTTTGGCAACGCCCATTTCGCCACTTCGACCAACCGCGCGCCGCGCCGCGCCAATCCCGGCGAAGCCGGGCAAGAGCGCACGCTGATCCTGCGCCTCAAATTGATCGCCGACGCTGGCCTTGTCGGCCTGCCCAATGCGGGAAAGTCGACGTTGCTGGCGAGCGTCTCGGCCGCCAAACCAAAGATCGCCGACTATCCCTTCACGACCTTGCATCCGGGCCTCGGCGTCGTGCGCGTCGACGGGCGCGATTTCGTGCTGGCGGATATTCCCGGCCTGATTCAGGGCGCCCATCAAGGGCTGGGCCTCGGCGACCGGTTCCTCGGCCATATCGAGCGCTGTCGCGTTCTGCTGCATCTGGTCGACGCGACGGGCGCGAACGCGGGCGCCGACTATCGCACCATCCGCCGGGAGCTTGCCGCTTATGGCGCCGGCCTCAGCGACAAGGCGGAGATCGTCGCCTTGTCTAAAGTCGACGCCGTCGATGATGAAACGCTCAACAAGCAAAAAGACCGCCTGAAGCGCGCGCTGCGCGAATTCGGGCCCAAGCTTGCCGCCGGCGTCAAGCGCGCGAGCCCGCTGGAGCTTTCCGCCGTCGCGGGGCGTGGCGTCATCGAGGTGTTGCGCGCCGCGGCGGCGGCGATCGACGCGAACCGCGCGCGGCATGGCGCCGAGGCGACGGCGGAACACTGGACTCCCTGAGCAAGCTTGCCTGGCTCCGGCGGATCGGCCTCGACACCAACGCCGCTTTGGTGTAACAGCCGCCCCCTAACTCAAAACAGCGCGCCGAAGCGCTCCGCCAGATGCAACGCTCGTTTGGCGTCACGGCACGGAGATGAATTCTATGAATATTATTGAGACGATCGAGGCCGAGCAGGCCGCGAAACTCGGCGCGACCGCCAAGATCCCGGACTTCCAGCCGGGCGACACCGTCATCGTCAACGTGAAGGTCAAGGAGGGCGAGCGCACGCGCGTTCAGGCCTATGAAGGCGTTTGCATCGCGCGCGCCGGCGGCGGCCTGCAGGAAAACTTCACGGTCCGTAAAATCTCTTACGGCGAGGGCGTCGAGCGCGTATTTCCGGTGTTCTCGCCGATGATCGATTCGATCAAGGTGGTGCGGCGCGGCAAGGTTCGTCGCGCCAAGCTCTATTATCTGCGCGATCGTCGCGGCAAGTCGGCCCGCATCGCCGAGCGCACTGACAGTCAGGCCGCCAAGAAGACCCCCTGACGCCGGCCCTTCGCATTCGGTCGAATCGGATCTGGCGCGGATTTGCCGACGCCGCGCGGGCCAAAGTGCTAAACCTGCGGCCATGATCGGCCCACCCAATCAAAAGGCTTCGCCGAGCCGCATCGCCGACGTTCTGGCGCCCGTCGCCGTCGACATCGCCTACAGCTATCGCGTCCCCGACGATTTGAGTCTTCAGCCTGGGCAGTTCGTTGAGGTTCCGCTGGGCCAGCGTCACACGACCGGCGTGGTCTGGGCGCTGCGTCAAGCGGCGGGCGGCGACAATCTCAAATCCATCGCCAAACTTCGCGATTGGACGCCGCTGCGCAAACCGCTGCTCGATCTGATCGATTGGGTTTCGCGCTGGACGCTGGCGCCGCGCGGCATGGTGCTGCGCATGGCGACGCGCGCGCCCGAGGCGGCCGGCCCGCCCGCCCCGCGCCTTGGCGTGCGCAAGACAGGCAAGGCGCCCGCGCGGCTGACGCCGGCGCGCGGGCGCGTGTTGGCGGCGCTCAGCGACGAGGCCTGCCTCGCCAAAACCGCGCTCGCAGAGGCCGCCGAATGCGGGACGGGCGTCATCGACGGCCTGGTCGACGAGGGCGCCCTGGAAGTCATCGCCTTGGCGCCCGAGCCGATCGCGCCGCTCCCCGACCCGGACTTTGCGCCGACCGAACTCGAAGCGGACCAGGGGCGTGCGGCGCGGAGCTTGGTGGAGGCGGTCGAGCGGCGCGCGTTCAGCGCGACCCTGCTCGAAGGCGTCACCGGGTCCGGCAAGACCGAAGTCTATTTCGAAGCGGTGGCGGCCGCCTTGCGCATCGGAAGGCAGGTCCTGATTTTGCTGCCTGAAATAGCCTTGACCGCGCAATTTCTCGATCGCTTCGCGGCGCGTTTCGGCGCGCGGCCGGCCGAATGGCATTCGGGCGCTCCGGCGCGGCGGCGCGAGCGTCTCTGGGGCGCCGTCGCCAGCGGCGAGGCGCGCGTGGTCGCCGGCGCCCGCTCGGCTTTGTTTCTGCCGTTCGCGGATCTCGGCCTGATCGTCGTCGATGAGGAGCACGAAGGCGCCTACAAACAGGAAGAGGGGGTCGCCTATCACGCCCGCGACATGGCGGTGGTGCGCGCCAGGCTGGAGGGCGCGCCGGTGGTTCTCGCCTCCGCGACGCCTTCGATCGAGACGCGCGTCAACGCCGAGCAGGGCCGCTATCGCTGGCTCAGACTGCCCGCCCGGTTTGGCGAGCGGCGCCTGCCCCTGCTCGCCGCGGTCGACCTGCGCCGCGAGGGGCCGCCGCGCGGGCGCTGGCTGTCGCCGCGCCTGGTCGCCGGGGTCGAGGAGGGACTGGCGCGGGGCGAACAGTCGCTGCTGTTCCTCAACCGACGCGGCTACGCGCCGCTGACCCTGTGCCGGTCCTGCGGCCATCGCTTTCAATGCCCCAATTGCGCCGCCTGGCTCGTCGAGCACCGCTTTCGCCGCGCCCTCGTCTGCCATCATTGCGGCCATGTCGAAAAGCGGCCGGAGATTTGCCCGGCATGCCTGGAGACCGACAGCCTGACAGCCTGCGGACCGGGGGTTGAACGGCTCGCCGAGGAAGCGCAGGCGCTGTTTCCGCAGGCGCGGATGCTGGTTCTCTCGTCGGATTTTCCCGGCGGGCTGGAGCATTTGCGCCACCAACTGGAGGAAGCGGCAAAGGGCGCCTATGACGTGCTGATCGGCACGCAGCTGGTCGCCAAGGGCCATAACTTCCCGCTGCTCACGCTGGTTGGAATCATCGACGCCGACGTCGGCCTCGCCAATGGCGATCCGCGCGCCGCCGAGCGCACATTCCAGTTGCTGCAACAGGCGACGGGCCGGGCGGGGCGCGGGACACGGCCGGGGCGCGGCCTCATCCAGACGTGGCAACCCGATCATCCCGTCATCGCCGCCTTGCTGTCGGGGGATGTCGAGCGTTTCTACGCGCGGGAGATCGAAGAGCGCCGCCGCGGCGGGCTGCCGCCGTTCGGCCGCCTCGCGGCGATCATCGTTTCCGGCCTCGACAGGGGCGGCGCCGAGGCCCATGCCCGCGCGCTGGCGCGCGCGGCGTTTGCGCTTGGCCCCACCGATCGTTGGCGCCTCGCGCCGGTCGGCGGGGAATTGCAGGAAGGCGAGATCCTCCTGCTTGGCCCGGCCGAGGCCCCCATCGCGATGCTGCGCGGGCGCCACCGCTTCCGCCTGGCGCTCAAGGCGCCGCGCAACGCCGATCTTCAAGGCTTTCTGCGCGCGGTGCTGGCGGCCGCCCCGCCGCCGCGCGGCGGCGTGCGAGTGGCGGTGGACGTCGATCCGCAGAGCTTCATGTGAAGAGCATCGAGAGCGCGGCGGAAGATGGCGATTGCGCTCACGCGCTCATCGACCACGCTTTTTCAAGGGCCTGCGATGCGGACTTGTCCCTTCGCGAGGCGCAAAGTCAGCCTTGTTGACCAAAACGCCCAAATCCTGCCCTCTGGCAATTTCGCCGCAACTAGGGTAAGTTATGACTACTTTTCTGGTCATAAAGGGCAAACATGGTCACCGTCAATCTAGCCCAAGCAAAGGCTCATTTGAGCGAACTGATCGACAAGGTGGAAGGCGGCGAGGATGTTGTCATCACCCGCCACGGCAAGCCGGTCGCCCATCTGTCGGCGCTCTCCCAGCCAAAGCGCCCCGTTCGGTCTCTCGGCGAATTTCGCGCCGGTATGCCACGTTGGCGCAGGTCCAGCGCGGCGCTCCTGCGTGAGCTTCGCGACGAGGAGCTTTGATGTTCTATTTCGACACCAGCTTCGTCGCGCCGCTCATTCTCGACGAACCGACCAGCACCGAGGTCGAGAGGTTCATCGCCGGACTGCCGGCGGGGGAGCTTGCGATCAGCCATTGGACCAGAGTCGAGTTTTCGTCGCTGCTCGCTCGAGAAGTCCGCATGGGAGGCCTGAAAAGCCAGGCGGCTGGAAAGGCTGACGCGCAATTCGAAGCCATCGTGCAGGAATCCTTCGCCGTATTCTTGCCGAGCGCCGGCGACTTCGATCTCGCCAAGAAATATCTTGGGACGCACGGAACAGGGCTCTGGGCCGGCGACGCCTTGCATCTTGCCATCGCCAGCGCACGTCGCGCCGAAGCGATTTATAGCTTGGACAAGACGCTGCTGAAGGCGGGAAAGGTTCTCGGGCTGCCGGTAAGCGCGGGCGTTCGCGGCGCATGTTAGGGCGCGCCGCGCGACAGCGCATATTGCGGAGGGATGGCGGGCAACGACCGACGATGATGAGCGCCACGTCTGCGTCATAGCC
>JBEKSH010000061.1:0-8455 GCA_049517235.1 Roseiarcus sp.
GAGGGCTAGGCGATGGAATGGCGCGACGAGGGGCTCGTCATCGGCGTCAAGCGGCACGGCGAAACCTCGGTGATCGTCGAAGCGCTGACCCGGGCGCACGGGCGCCATCTGGGCTTGGTGCGCGGCGGGCGCGGCGCGCGCCTGCAAGGCTTGCTGCAGCCCGGCAATTCGCTGGAGTTCGTGTGGCGCGCGCGGCTGGAGGAGCACCTGGGCGGCTACGTCGTCGAGCCGCTGATGTTGAGGGCGGGGCGGTTTCTTGCGAGCGGTCTTGCGCTCGCCGGCGTCGCCTATATCGGCGCGCTGCTGCGCCTGCTGCCCGAACGCGATCCCCATCAATCCCTGCATGAAGCCCTGGAGATCGTCGCCGACCACCTTGACGCGCGCGACGTGGCGCCGGCGCTGGTCGCGCGGTTCGAAATGCAGGCGCTCGCCGAATGCGGCTTCCGACTCGATCTGGAGACGTGCGCGGCGTCCGGTTCGCGCGACGATCTGATCTATGTCTCGCCGAAGTCCGGCCGGGCGGTCAGCGCGTCGGCGGGCGCGCCGTGGCGGGACCGCTTGCTGGCGCTGCCCGCCTTCCTGCGCGCCGACAAGACGAGCGCCGCGCCGACGCCGGACGACCTTGCCGACGCCTTCCGCCTGACCGGGTTCTTCCTCGAACGCGACCTGTTCGGGGCGCGCGGACTGCCGATGCCCGACGCGCGGCGCGCGTTTCTCGCCGCGGCGGTCCGGTGACGAATTTGTCGCGCGGGCTTGCAGCGCGGTCGTCAGTAAGTGTGGCCCGTTTCAAGCTGGGTCTTGGCGTCGAGCGGCTTCTTTTGCGGCGGCGCGACTTCGGGCGGTGGCGGCGGCGCGGCGGCGCAGGCGACGAGGGACAGAGCCAGGCCAATGGCTAACAGAGACCGGACAACAGCGGACATGAAGCCTCCAGATTGCAAAATTGTCGCGCGCGCCACGGCGCGCCTTTCCTCTGTACACCGATCCTCCCGTTTGGGGGCCGGTTGTTTTCATTTTTCGGCGGCTGGGCGATGATTCCCGCCGCGCGTGTGGCCGCCGCCATAGAGATCCTCGCCGACGTCGAGGAAAGGCGCCGGCCCGCCGCCGAGTCGTTGAAGGACTGGGGCCTCGCCCACCGCTTCGCCGGGTCCAAGGACCGTTCCGCGATCGGCGGCCTCGTCTATGACGCATTGCGGCGCAAGGCGTCTTCCGCGTGGATCATGGGCGAGGACAGCGCGCGGGCCGGCGTGATCGGCGCGCTGAAGCAGTTGCGGGGCCTGTCGGACGGCGAAATCGCGCTTCTGTTCACCGGCGAGGGCCATGCGCCGGCGCCCTTGAGCGCGACGGAACAGGATCGGCTGGCGCATGGCGTTCTCGACGGCGCGCCCGCGCACGTGCGCGGCGATTATCCCGAATGGCTCGCACCGGCCTTCGAGGCGAGCTTTGGCGCCGGCGCCGCCGACGAGGGCCGGGCGCTCGCCGAGCGCGCCCCCGTCGATGTGCGCGTCAACACCCTGAAAGGCGACCGCGACAAGGCGCTGGCCCTGCTCGCACACCTGTCGCCGAGCCCGACGCCGTTCTCGCCGGTCGGCCTGCGATTCGCGATAGCGGCCGACGGGCGCGGACCCGCGCTCGCCGCCGAGCCCGCCTACGCCAAGGGCCTCGTCGAGGTGCAGGACGAGGGCTCGCAACTGGCCGCGCTTCTGTCGGGCGCCGCGCCCGGCGCGCAGGTCCTCGATCTCTGCGCCGGGGCGGGCGGCAAGAGCCTCGCCCTGGCCGCGATGATGCACAACCAGGGCCAGGTCTACGCAACCGACTCGGATGGGCGCCGCCTGATGCCGATCTTCGGCCGGCTCGAGCGGGCCGGCGCGCGCAATGTGCAAGTGCGCGCGCCCAAGGGGCCGCGCGACATACTGAGCGATCTGACGGCGCGTTGCGACCTGGTGTTCGTCGACGCGCCGTGCAGCGGCTCGGGCGCCTGGCGGCGCAATCCGGACGCCAAATGGCGGATGCGGCCGGGGGCGCTGCAGCAGCGCATCAAAGATCAGATCGAGACGCTTGAGAAGGCGTCACAATTCGTAAAGCCAGGCGGACGGTTGCTTTACGCCACCTGCTCGGTGTTGCGCGAAGAGAACGAGGATCGCATCGCCACCTTCCTTGAGGCGCGCGCCGATTTTCTGCCGATCGAAGCGGCGCATCTGGCGCGCTCGGCCGGTCTGCCGAGCCTCGCCGCGCAGGCCTCGAAGCTCGGTGCCGGCTTGCGGCTGAGCCCCCTGCAAACGGCGACCGACGGTTTCTACATCGCCGCTCTCGCGCGGTCGTGAGAAAATGAGTCGGCGCCGTCGCTTCCCTGTCGCAACGAAGTCTGAAATATAGGGGCGTTGGAGCCTCGCGCCTGGCGCTCGCCCGGGCGCCGACGATTCGGAGGAACGGTCATGGATCAACCTTTGGGCGTGATGGGAACGCCGGGCATCGGCTTTTTCTCGCTGATCATTATCGGCGGTCTCGCCGGATGGATCGGCGGCATGGTTGTCGGCGCCCGTCATGGTATCCTGACGAACATTCTGGTCGGCATCGTCGGTTCGTGGGTCGGGTCGGAGCTCGCCGATATGCTTCATATCACGGTCCTGCACTCGATGGGGCATTTCGTGGCCGCGCTGGTCGGATCGATCATCGTCCTGTTGCTCTGGCAGGCGATCCAGGGGCGAAACCTGCCCCAGCGATAGGCCGCGCGGCCGGGTTGGCGCCGCCGGAGAGTTTGATGGCTGTCGTGCTCGATCTTCTGAACAAGGATCCGCGAAAGAGCGGGGCGACCGAGCGCGCGCGCCATCCCGAAAAGGCGCATCGGCCCGACCAGCCGATCGCCAGAAAGCCGGCCTGGATCCGCGTCAAGGCGCCCGGCTCCGAGAAATTCGCGCAGACGAGGAACATCGTTCGCCAACACGGCCTCGTCACCGTCTGCGAGGAAGCGGGCTGTCCCAATATCGGCGAATGCTGGGAAAAAAGCCACGCGACCTTCATGATCATGGGCGATACCTGCACCAGGGCCTGCGCCTTCTGCAACGTGCGCACCGGCCTGCCGCGGGCGCTCGACGCCGGCGAGCCGGAGCGGGTCGCCGGCGCCGTCGCGTTGCTGGGTCTCTCCCATGTCGTGGTGACCTCGGTCGACCGCGACGATCTCGCCGACGGCGGCGCCGGGCATATCGCGCGAACCATCCGCGCCATTCGCGCCGCCGCCCCCGCGGCGACGGTCGAGGTGCTGACGCCCGATTTCCTGCGCAAGGACGGGGCGCTGGAGACGGTGGTCGCCGCCGGGCCGGACGTGTTCAACCACAATCTCGAAACGGTTCCCTCGAAATACCTGAGCGTTCGCCCCGGCGCCCGCTACTTCCATTCGATTCGCCTGCTTCAGCGCGTCAAGGAGCTGGACGCCGCGATGTTCACCAAATCGGGCGTGATGGTCGGGCTCGGCGAAGAGCGCCATGAAGTGCTGCAGCTGATGGACGACCTGCGCTCGGCCGAGGTGGATTTTCTCACCATCGGCCAGTATCTGCAGCCGACCCGCAAACATCACGAGGTTGTGCGCTTCGTGACGCCCGAGGAATTTGCGTCCTACGCCGCGCTCGGCGCGGCGAAGGGTTTCCTGCTGGTGTCCTCCTCGCCGCTGACCCGCTCGTCGCATCACGCGGGAGACGATTTCGCGCGCCTGAAGGCCGCGCGGCTCGCCCGGCAAGGCCCGCCGCGGCTCGACGACGGCGCTGCTATTGACCCTTGACGGGCGAGCCTATAGGCACTGCCTGACCCGCAAGGGGAGCGCGTAGCTCAATTGGTAGAGCATCTGACTTTTAATCAGAGGGTCGCGGGTTCGATTCCCGCCGCGCTCACCAACAAAATCGAAGGCTTAAGTAGACAATTTCATTGGTCGCATGAGTTTGTCGGAGCGCCGGGTAGCCAGGAGGGCAACCGTCGGTGCTTGCTTGGCTATCCCGGAAGCTCTCCAAACCCATTGCCCGGAAAGATGGCCGCGCCATCGCGACCTTGGGCGAGGGGCGCGAAGGGATGCTTTCGCGGGCCGTCGGTCCGCCGGCGCGCGGCCGTCTGGCGCTATGCCGCCCGGCGATTGAATGAGGCCGCCGCCGACAAAGACTCTCTTCCGGATGCGGAGGGGCCTTTGACGCGCGCGCTGAAAACCGACGGGCTGGTTTCGATCGTTTTGGCCGCCGATGCGATTGGATGAAACTTAAGCCTCTCGGCGCGCGTATACGTTGTAGCGGCAACCGGAGGGTCGGAACATGGCGGGCAGCAATCTAAGGTTTGGCGCATTGATCGTCGCCCTCGGAATTAGTCTGGCGGGCTGTATGCCAACCGAAGCATCGAACTCCTATCAGGCTCAATATCTTTCAACCCGGACAATTTGCCAGCCAGGCATGCACGCCATACCCAGGATGAGAGGGAGCGGCTACAGGTGCGTTTTCGACTAAAGCGCGATCGCGCGCTCAACGGAAAACGGCCGCCGGCGGGGCGTCACGCCGAAAAGGGTGCGGGCGAACATCGGCGGCAAACCGGCCATGGCGATTTGGCCGCCGAGGCTGGAACGGGAGTGCGGGCGGTCGAACAGCACGACGCTCAATTTCATGGGTGTCGCTGACCTATCCAAATCCGCAATTGTTGCGGATTTGAACGTCGAAATTCGCGGGCTGTCAGGCGCCGCCGCTCCGAGAGAAGCCTCGAGGCGAGCTTGCGACCTCTCGAACGACGGACACGGCCGCCGGATCCGACGATCGGCGCGCGCGATCGGCAGCCGCGAACGCAAGGGTGAGGGAGGAGCCGGCTCGTCGGGGATTGACTGGCGCGCAATTTTTGCAGAACGTGAGGCAATTCAACTGCATAGGGGCGTCGTCGCCAAGCCCCGGCTTTTCGACGACGCAATTATGCGCCCGCCGCAAACGCATCACCCTGACGCCCCACAATTTCCTGCCGATTCAGCGATTTTGATCGCCAAGCAAAGAGGTGATTCCATGGCGCGAAGCGAGGAGTGGACAGAACGCCATCTGACGCCGCGAGGCTGGGAAGTGGGCAGTAAGAAAACCGATTTCAGCCTGAAAACGCGCGAGCCTCCCGCCGATCGGGTTCTCACGGTCAGATACCGAGAGTTTCTCTCCGACCGCGACGGAGGCGGCGATAAGGGAACGATTGAAATCTGGTCGGGCGCGAACCGATCGGCCATCGCCAAGCTGAAGGCGCAGTTCGGCCAACCTCCCGAACACCTTTGATCAGGCGGCCACGCGCGTCACTGCCAAGCTTAAGCCAGCTGGCCGGCGCAGAGCCTCCTGCGCGGCAGACGGCTTGATGAAACATGCCCGATTTGTTGGCTTGGATATTGACTGGGAGCGTATTTCGATCACGGCGGCGCATGGCGGACGCTGACGCGGAGTGGAATATCGGCAATCAAAGAGCCAGGCCGAATCTCCATCCGACGGCCCCCGAAGGCGTTCCCTCGGGGGCGATTCCGCGAAGGAGGGACGACGCGCGTGCGAACCGCATCGTGGAGATCGCCGTCCTCACCTAGAGGAAGGCCGACTTGTCATGACCGCTCATACGATGAAATCGCTGACGGCGGGGGAAAAGTCGGGTATAATGAACCAAAGACGGATATTCGTCCGGACGCTGTTCGATCAGCGGCCGCATCTTGCGCCTCAAGGGTTCGTCGGCATGAGCTCGATTCCCTGGATTGCAGACCTGCAGGACTTGACGCCCTTCGAAGTGGCTTTTCTTGTTCTGATGATTATTGTCGCCTGCATGGCGACAGGCTTCGTCGTCGACGCCACCATGAAGAACCTGGGGTTTGGGCCGATTTCCAACGGCATTGTCGGCTTGATCGGCGTTTGCGCAGGCATCTATCTGCGTTATCGTTGGTTCGGCGGTCACTTCGCCGACCAGGTTTTCATCACGATCGGCTTCGCTATCGGGTCGGCAGTTCTGCTGTTCCTCGCCCTGGCGTTCGCCAAGAGTCGAGGCTTTATCTAGAGCAGAGATGGAAGACGCCGCGGCTCATGGGGCCCTGCGACGCGCGAACAACAACGGTCGCCGGCAAGCTTTGACGGGCGCGGGCGCCGTGACGAAGGCTAACCGCCGACCAAATGACGGGCGGCGGCCTGCCGTAGATGGAATCGCCGCTTCGAACAATCACGCTGGGGGCGGCGCGTCTATCGATTGATCGAATTACAATTTGATACTGCTTTAATTGCGAGTAGACTCGCCTCCGCGATCATCCGACGGAGCGATTCTCGTGGCGATACTCATGATTGGATATGATCTTCGCGGCAAGTCCGGGGGCGCCTACGACGGCCTGTTCGACACCATCAAAGGCATCGGCTCGGGATGGTGGCACTGCCTTGACTCGACCTGGCTCGTCATAACGACGAAGACCACCGATCAGGTGCGGGACGCGCTCGCGCCGCATCTCGGACTCGGCGACCAACTCATGGTCATCACCTATGGCAAGGGCGCCGCCTGGACCGGATTCAGCGACGAACGCGCCTATTGGCTGTCAGAAAATCTCTGACGGCGCGAGCCGCTTCGGCGGCTGGCCGGGCCGACGCACGACCAGCCGAAGCTTGCGAAGGCCTCGGGCGACAGAGCTGGCGAGCTGAACTTTCCGCCCCCGCCTGAATGTAGGGGCGCGCCTCCCGCGCGCGCCATCGCGCGGAGCGTGCGGGGTCATCGCCAATTCAAAATTCCAGCCGCCGCGGGACGCCTGAAAAAGCCGACTCGCCGATCGCATGGCCCTTGGCTTTGTTCCAGTGGCCATGGGACGCGGATGTTCGGTGAAATAATTTCGACGAACACTCTTTCGAATTTTTGGCGCCTGAGCGGAACGGTTTGTTTACCATAGTCGTCGGTATTTCACCGCTGGGAACTGCAATGAGTGCAAATTAACTCAGGGGAATTAAGGTTCGTCGCAGTGGGTCGGCCGGGAGAACGTTGCGACGCGTACCGCCCGGTATTCGCGAACAACGAATAACGGTCAGCTTGAACCGGCGCGCGCCTTGTTCAAGTCGCGCCGACGAGGGTGGTTCATCATCGTTGAGGCACGCTCAACTGTATCTTATTTCCCGGATTATTCATGGTGACTTTGACTTCGGGCAAAACCGCCGTTTTTGTTCGCGCCCCTGAGCCGGGCGAGCGGATCGATGGGCCGTCCGATCAGATCGAACCCGAGGCCCGCACCCCGAACGCCTCCAATGACGCCAATCGCCCCGCGGCGCTCGACGCCCGCGGCCTGCGAGCGACTCTCGTCCAGGCCTTCGAAGTAGAGCCGCCCGGCCGCCAGGAGACGAAGCGGGCCGGGGAGGCGGCCAGCGCGCCGCCGGAGCCCGCCAGCGCCGAGCGTTCGGGACTCTTATCGCGCGTTTCGAGCAGCCAGCTGGTCAAGGCGGCGATCGGCGTCGGCCTCGTGGTGTTTTTTGGATGGATGCCGCTGCAAACGCTGCTGGTGGCCTCCAGCGTCGAGGCGGTGGTCAATTCGCGCATCGTAACCGTCCGCTCGCCGATTGACGGCGTGGTCGCCGCGACGCCCCGTGACTTCTCGACATGGTCGGCGGCGAAGGGCGCGCCGCTGCTGCGCGTCGTCGACGACAAGGCGGACCGCGCGCGCCTCGACGATCTGCGCCGTCAGCTTGCCGATCTCGAAGCTGAAAGACCGTCGCTGGTGCTGCGGCTCGATCAGGCCCGGGCGAGCCTGGAAGATCTGATCAAACAGACGCAACAATTCACCGACGGGCGCGTTCGCCAACTCAATGCCCGCATCGCGGCGTTGAACCACGATCTCGCGGCCGCGTCAGCCCGCGCCGAGGAGGCCGACGCCGCCCTGACGCGCGCCAATTCATTGGTCAAATCGGGCGCCATGACCGTGTCGGAATCCGGACGCCTGCGACGCGACGATACGGTCGCCGCCGAAGATGAGGCCGCGGCCCGCCAACGGCTCGAAGAGGCGTCCGTCGAGCTCGACGCCGCCAACCAGGGTTTTTTCCTCGGCGACAGCTACAATGATCGGCCCGGCTCGGCCCAGCGCGCCGAAGAAATGCGATTGCGCGTCGGCGATCTCAGCGCCGAGCTGCAGGCGCGCGATGCGCGCGCCGAAAGATTGCGCGCGGACATCGCCGACGAGACGAAGCGATACGAGAAGCGCTCCGACGTCGAAGTGGCGCTCCCCGTGAGCGGCCGCGTCTGGGAAGTGCTGACGGCGCCGGGCGAGCATGTCAGCCGCGGTCAGGATCTCATCCGCTTGCTGGACTGCGCGAGCGCCGTCGTCACCGCCAATGTCAGCGAATCCGTTTACAACCGTCTGCAGGTCGGCAGTCCCGTGACCTTTCGCCCGTCCGCCGGCGGCGAGGATGACCCCGGGACCGTGGTCAATCTGACGGGCGCCGCCGGCGCGCCGGCCAATTTCGCCATC
>JBEKSH010000062.1:0-10573 GCA_049517235.1 Roseiarcus sp.
CTTGATCAGGAGGTTCTCGATTGCGTCCTGCAGAGTTCGTTGGCGCTCGGCGATAAACGCCTCAAAGTCATCAGGGCCAAACGGATTCCGAAGCAAGATATCGAAGGCGGAGGCGGAAATAAAATGTGATTCCAGAATGCCGCGAACTGTTTTTTCCCCACTCTGCGCCATAAGCTCCGGCAGATACGCATTCGGTAAGCGCGCTCTGACCACATGGCGATTTGTGTCCGCAGTAAGAGGCGTGCGGTTCAATATTGTCCCGATGAAACCGCCTTTGACGTACTTCTTGCCCCACGAGTCGGGAACGATGTGATGATCGTCGAGATCGCCATGCTGCGGCACGTCGCCAGTCATCCAATCCCTCGCACCCTGAAGGACAAGCAAATTGAAGATGCCGTTGTAGACAGATGTGCCACGCTTGGTCTCCTTTCTCAGATCGAGGTTGCGGAACCTCAGAGAAAAGTCGGAAATGAGCGACGGTTCGGCCGAGTCATCGTCGAACCAAGATCGAAGGTCGAGAAAATCTCGCGCACTGGTAGATTCTACCGAGCCTGAGTACCGATTGTTGAAAACCGACGCCCAGTACCAATGTCGAAGTTTGCGGCGCGCATCGAGTTGGCGCGCGGCGGGCAAAGTCTTTGCATGCGCCCGTAAAGCCGAAAAAACTGGAAGGATTGACACGTAGGGCAGGAATGAGGAACTGACCGCGCCGTATTCTTGGGGATGCATTAAAACTTTGATCGCACCTTCCAAAGCTTCAACACTTTCGTTCCAGCGCGCTTCGAAGTCAGCTGTGTCGACGACAAGGCGCTCTTTCCGTCGAGTTCCATCAGGATCGCGGACCGGCTTATCATGTCCAGGGATCATGAAGTAAAGATATTTCGGCGAACAATAACTCTGGCGCAGGATGCTCATGACTTGCAGGATGTAGACGTTCATCTTTTCGGTGTCGACCGCTTCCAAGCGCGGCGCGGCATCGCGCCACATTTGCTTTAATTGTAGTCCTTTCGGCTTGAGTAGCGCATTTACGAGGTCGAAAACGTCGAGGCGAATACCACGGCTGTTAATTTGCGTGAATATATCGCAGACTTTGTCAACCTCAAGATCCTTGTCTAATTCATTGTAAGATATTTGATATTGACCCGTGATACCCTGCAGGCGTTCGCCGAACGCCGCTGCATTCTTGGCGTGGTTCAGGGCGATTTCGGCCAATTCCGCGTCTTGATGCGCAGCGGCCTCCGTTGCCTTATTTTTCCAGAACGCCTCGTAACCCTGAACCCAATTTGGCAGCTCCCAACCGGTGGCACCTACAACTGAAAAGGGAAACATATGAGTTTCATATTGGGCTTCTTTGCTCCCGAGTACTTTTGCCCAGCGACGAGTAAGCCATTCATAGCCGAAGGCTTCGTCATCTTCCTCGGCAATGTACTTGTTGACATTGACAAAATAGAAAAAGCGGTTTGAGCGATTTGGCAGCGGGATGTCTGGCGCCATAAACGCGTAGTAGATGGCCGTAAGTCGTTGTTGGCCGTCGAGCACGATGTATTCGGGCTTCGCGCTGCCTTGATAGTCGTATATTTTTTCGCAGGAAAGTGCGGCAAAATTTTCTGATTTACCCTTCCATAGCAGCAAGCTGCCGATGTAATAATCGAGAAAAATCGATCGCATGAGTTCGCGAATGTCGCTCGGCTTCCACTCGAACTCTCTTTGGAAATCAGGAATCACGAATCGTCCTTCACGGAGCCAGTTCACGAGCGTGCTAAGGCTGACGTGATCGGGTTTTTGCGCGTCTCTCATAGTTTAAACTCTCGCGAGGGTCATAGATGGGAAGCTTAATGGCAATTGACCGCCGCGCCGCGGCGGGCTGAATCTTGGAAAAACAACAAGGTGTTCTTCGAAAGATTTCAGCCCAGAAGCGCCAAGACCCCTACGAGCAGAAATCCGCTATCATATCCCCCGCGCTCACTCCGGCCAAAAGCCCGCGTCCAAAACCTGCTCAGACGACCACGGGCATGTCTCTGGAAATGTCGAAGCCGGCAGTGCCGTCTCCGCAACAGCTTCCAAAGCGGCGTCCCGAAAGGCGGCTGAGAGGGCGCCTGGCAGCAGCGGTTTCAGGCTGGGATTGTCGTCAAGGTGGTCGGCGAGGCGATTGCGCTGCACGCGGACGCTCGCCTCCCAGCCCGCCACGCGCTTGGCCGGCTGGAAGCGCCACTTGAGGAGATGAAGCAACAAGACCGTCAGGCGGCTGATCAGCTCGCGCTTCGTTGCTCCAGGCGTAGAAGTCCTGATCGTAGAGGGCGCTCTTGGCGGGCATGATTTTACTCTACCGTTCCGCCTCAAATGTGTCTATCAAGCCGCGGCTTTTCGGCGCCATAAGTGCGCCGACGCCTTCGCCCCTGAGAAATCGAGCCCCATCGTGAGCCAACCGCCTTCCATTCTCGCCAACCCTCTGCTCGAACCCTGGACCGGCCCCTTCGAGGCGCCGCCGTTCGCGTCGATCAAGCCCGCGCATTTCGCGCCCGCCTTCGAAGTCGCGCTCGCCGAAAAGCGCGCGGAAATCGCCGCCATCGCCGCCAATCCAGAGCCGGCGTCCTTCGCCAACACGATCGAGGCGCTGGAGCGCAGCGGCGCCAGCCTCGATCGCGTCGCTTCGGTGTTTTTCAATCTGGCGGGCGCGCATGGCGACGACGCGCTGGAGGCGATCGAGCGCGACATCGCGCCCGTTCTTTCGCGCGCCAGCAGCGAAATCTATCTCAACGAGGCGCTGTTTCGCCGCATCGAGGCGCTGCGCGCAGCGAAGGAGAGCCTCGGGCTGGAGCCGGAACAGGCGCGCGTGCTCGATCTTTATCACATCGCCTTCACGCGCAACGGCGCTGCGCTCGCGCCCGACGCCAAGGCGCGGCTCTCTGAAATCGACGAGCGTCTCGCCACGCTCGGCGCGCGTTTCGGCCAGAACGTCCTGGCCGATGAAAAGGCGTATCTGCTGGCCTTGGAGACGCCGGACGATGGCGCGGGCCTGCCGGATTGGCTGCTGGCCGCCGCGGCGGCGAGCGCCGCCGAGCGCGGCCTGCCCGGCCAGCGCGGAATTACGCTGTCGCGATCGAGCGTCGAACCATTCCTGCAATTTTCCGCGCGCCGCGATCTGCGCGAAAAGGCCTTTCGCGCCTGGGCCGGGCGGGGCGAGCACGACGGCGCGACCGACAATCGCGCGATCGCCGCCGAATCGGTGCGGCTTCGCGCCGAGCGGGCGCGGCTTCTCGGTTTTGCGAGCTACGCGCATTTTCGCCTCGACGATACGATGGCGAAAACGCCGCAAGCGGCGCTCGATCTCCTGCATTCGGTCTGGACGCCCGCACGGACGCAAGCGCTGCGCGAAGAAGCGGCGTTGCAGGCGATCGTCGCTGAGGAGGGCGGCAATTTCCAGCTCGCGCCGTGGGACTGGCGCTATTACGCGGAAAAGCGGCGCAAGGCGATGTTCGATCTCGATGAGAGCGAGATCAAGCCCTATCTGCGGCTCGACAAGATGATCGAGGCGGCCTTCTACGTCGCAAACCGCCTGTTTGGCGTGAGCTTCGCCGAGCGCACGGACGTCGAACTCTATCATCCCGACGCGCGCTGCTGGACCGTGACCGGGCAGGACGGCCAAGAACTCGCGCTGTTCATCGGCGACTATTTCGCGCGGCCGTCAAAACGCAGCGGCGCCTGGATGAGCGCGTTGCGCGATCAGCGCAAGCTCGACGGCCCGGTCCTGCCGATCGTCGTCAACGTGCTGAACTTCGCCAAGGCGGGGGCGGGCGAGGATTGCCTGTTGAGCTTCGACGACGCGCGCACCTTGTTTCACGAATTCGGCCACGCCTTGCACGGCATGCTGTCGGACGTGACCTATCCGATGGTTTCGGGAACCAATGTCGCGCGCGACTTCGTGGAGTTTCCCTCGCAGCTCTATGAACATTGGCTCGAGCGGCCGGAAATCCTGCGCCGCTTCGCCGCGCATCATCAAACCGATGAGCCGATGCCGGAGGCGCTGCTGCAGCGGCTGCTTGTCGCGCGCCAGTTCAATCAAGGCTTTGCGACGGTCGAATTCACCGCCTCCGCGCTGGTCGATCTCGACCTGCATCTTCAGGCGGCGCCGGAGGCGATCGACATCGTCGCTTTCGAGAACGACGAGCTTGAAAAGCTTGGCATGCCCGCCGCGATCGCGATGCGCCACCGCACCCCGCATTTCCAGCATATTTTTGCCGGATCGGGCTATTCGGCCGGCTATTACAGCTATCTCTGGTCGGAGATTCTCGACGCCGACGGCTTCGAGGCGTTCGAGGAAAGCGGCGACATATTCGATCCGGCGCTCGCGGCAAAGCTGCGCGACTATGTCTATGCCGCGGGCAATAGCCGCGAACCGGAGGCCGCCTATGCGGGCTTTCGCGGCCGCGCGCCGAACGCCGAAGCGCTGTTGCGCAAACGCGGCCTTGCCGATCAAGCGCGCGGGTCTGGTTGAAGCCGCGCCACCATCAATTGGCCGGCGCCGCCATGCCGACGAGGACAGGGTCCCGTCGGTATGAATCGGGAAAGAGCTGCTTCATGGCTTCGATCTTCGGCAGATCGTTGATCACAATATAGGGGTAGCCCGGATTGAGCGTGAGAAAGTCCTGGTGGTAGCCCTCGGCGGGGTAGAAGCCGCGCAACGCCTCGACCCTCGTGACGATTGGCGCGCTGAATGCGCCCGCCTTATTGAGCTGCGCGATATAGTCCTTGGCGACTTTCGCCTGATCAGCGCTTGCGGCGAAAATCTCCGAGCGGTATTGCGTGCCGGTGTCCGGGCCCTGACGGTCGAGTTCGGTCGGATCGTGGACGACGGCGAAGTAGATTTGTAAGAGACGGCCATAGCTGACCTGCCGCGGATCGAATGTGACTTTCACCGATTCAGCGTGGCCGGTCGCGCCGGTGCTGACGGTTTCATATTCCGCCGTGCTCTTTTCGCCGCCCGAATAGCCCGAGACCGCATTCGTCACGCCCTTGACGTGCTGGAAAACCCCTTGGACGCCCCAAAAGCAGCCGCCGGCCAAGACGGCGACTTCTGACGTCGCTCCCGATTGAGCCGGCTCATCGAAGACAGGGGCGGGCAGCGCGCGCGGCTGTTCAGCGGCGACCGGAGCGGAAAGCCGCAGGCTCGCGCCAACAGCGAGAACAACCGCAACCAGCAGCCCCGGTCGAGCGAACCGCGAGAGATAGGCGGCGCCTGATCCAGTTGGTGGAGCTTTCATGAGTCGACTCCTTTTCTTGCTCATCGGAAACTTCAGGAATGTCAATAACATACGCGCCGCGCTTTTTCGTTAGGCCGGACCAGCCGCAAATTTCAGCGCGACGCCATTCATGCAATAGCGAAGACCGGTCGGCTTGGGTCCATCGTCGAAGACATGCCCGAGATGGCTTGCGCATCGACCGCAGGCGACGGCGGTGCGGACCATGCCGAAGGACACGTCTTCCTTCGTCCTGACGGCGCCGTCGAGCGGCGCCCAGAAACTCGGCCAGCCCGTCCCGCTGTCGAATTTGGTCGCCGAAGAGAATAAGGCCAGATCGCAGCCGGCGCATGAAAAGCGTCCCTGCCGCTCCTCATGGTTCAACGGGCTGCTGAACGGGCGCTCCGTGCCGTCCTGGCGAAGAACCGCGTATTGCTCCGGCGTGAGCAATTTCCGCCATTCTTCGTTGGAGCGGTTGATTTCGGCGCCCAGGGCGGCGGGGCGGCCGATCGACGAGAGACCAAAGCCGGCAATCCCGCACGCGCCGCTTGTCATGAAAAATCTTCGACTAGCCATTTCTCATTCTCCCCGTCGAGCAGATGGGGACGCCGATGTCCCAAATCATAATACGAGGCCGCGACTGCTTTGTTACAGGGACGCTGCTCATCGGCGCCATTTTTCATGTCGGCTGAAAGAAGCGGGGCGCCCGTCAATTGTCGGATTTCTTCGTCAAAGTGGATGCGCGCGCCTTTGACCGACGCTATAGTCGGCGAGGGATCGGCGACGATGGCGGCGGAATCCGGACGGGGTTGCGACCAGCCGGAGCGCCGGGGAGGGCGGCGCGCGATCGCCGCCCTTCTTGCTGGACGCGGCCGGGCGGTTTGGATTGGCGCCGACCGGTCTTGCGGCCCGAGCGCGCGCCTTTGCGGCGCGTCGCGCGACGTCGCTTCGCCGCCTTGCAGTCCTCGTCGACAATATATTACACACGAGGTCTTTCGCGTTTAGGCGGCGAAGCATGGGCGAACCGTCCTGACCGCCCGTTGCGGCGCCCGACGCCCCGCGGCGGCGAAAGCGCCGTGGCGCAATTGAATCCTTTTGTTCAGGAAACGCGATGTCCGAACACAGTTCATTTCCCGGCGTCGAACTTGCGTTGATCGGCGCTCAGCAGCCTTTCGTTCTGCAGGAACTGGAGCGACGATTCGTCGTGCACAAGGTCTATGCCGAGCCCGACCCTTTCGCGGCTCTCGCCAAGGTCGGCGGTAAAATTCGCGGCGCGGTCGGGCATGGGATGGCGGGTTTGACGCGCCGCCATATCGAATTGATGCCCAGGCTGGAAATCTGCGCGCTGCACGGCGTCGGCCTTGAGACCAGCGATCTTGCCGCCATCCGCGAGCGGGGCGTCGTGCTCACGACGACGCCCGTCCTGTTCGACGATGTCGCCGATCTGGCGATCGCGCTGGCGCTCGGCTGCTGCCGGCAGATCGCGCTGGCCGATCGCTTCGTGCGCAGCGGACGGTGGGGGCCGGAGCGCCTGCCGTTCGGGCGCAAGCTCACGGGAATGCGCGCGGGCGTTCTGGGACTTGGCCGTATCGGAATCGAGGTCGCGCGAAGGCTCGAAGCCTTCAAGGCGCGGATCGGCTACGTCGACCCGATCCGTCGCGAAACGCCTTATCAGGTCTTTGCGGACGCCAAGGCGCTCGCCGAAAATTCTGACATTCTGTTCCTTTGCGCGGCTGGCGGCCCGAAAGGCTCCCCGCCGATGGTCGGGCGCGAAATATTCGACGCTCTCGGTCGGCGCGGCATTTTCATCAATGTCGCGCGCGGCTGGCTGGTCGATGAAGGGGAGCTCGTCGCGGCGCTGCGCGAAGGGCGTCTGGGCGCCGCCGGCCTCGACGTCTTTTTCGACGAGCCGACGGTGCCGGCCGCGATGCGGGCGCTCGACAATGTCGTCCTGACGCCGCATATCGCGAGTTCGACAGAAGAAACGATGGGCGCGATGGGCGCTTGCGTGATCGACAATCTCGTCAGCTGGTTTTCCGGGCGAGGCGCCGTAACGCCGGTCGCTTGAACGCGGAGGCCGCTGCATGACGGCGAATGCCCGATCAATCGTCGACGCGCCCTCGAACGGCTCGCGCGCCCGCGGTCCCTGACGGGAAGGGAAGACCAGGCGGCGCGGGCAAGCCATCGCGCCGAAATGACCGAAGCGGAAGCACCGGGGGCGTCAAATGAAGATCACAAAGGTGAGGATTCGCCGCCTCTACGGAATCCTCGCGACCAATGGGCCGTTCTGGGAGGAGCGGCACGCGCGCCCCATCGACATCTATCCTGAATATCGCGATCAGAAGCTTCGGGAAGGCGGGACGCAGATCGACGATCGTCACTTGAAAATCGACGCCGACTTCGTTGAGATTCACTCCGACGACGGCGTCGTCGGCACGGCCGGCCCTATCTGGCGAGATGCTTCGCATCTGATCCTGACGCAACTCGCGCCGATCATCGTCGGCAAGGACCCGCTCGCCATCGAATGGCTGTGGGACCAGATGCACCGCCAGCAGGTTCATGGCCGGCAGGGTTATGCGATGGTCGCGATTTCCGCGATCGATTGCGCCCTATGGGACCTCAAGGGCAAGGCGTTCGCGCAACCAATCTGGCGCATTTTGGGCGGCCCGACGCGCCACGAAGTTCCGGCCTACGCGTCGATGCTCGGCTACGCCGTCGACGATCTGGGCAAAGTGCGCGAAAGGGCGCAGGCTTACAAGGAAAAGGGTTACGGCGCGCAGAAATGGTTCATTCGCCACGGGCCGATGGCCGGCCATGAAGGCTTGAAGAAGAACGTCGCCTTGGTGCGCGCGCTTCGCGAAACCGTGGGCGACGACTATGACCTGATGATCGATTGCTGGCAGAGTCTCGACCTTGATTACGCGATCGATTTCTGTTCGCGCATCGAGGAATTCCGTCCGCGCTGGATCGAGGAATGTTTCATGCCCGATCGCATCGACAGCCACGTGAAGCTAAGGGCCAAGACCCGCATTCCGCTGGCCGGCGGCGAGCATGAATATACGCGCTGGGGCTTCAAGCGGTTTGTCGAAAAGGATGCGCTCGATATTCTGCAGCCCGACATCTATTGGTGCGGCGGCCTCAGCGAGGCCTTGAAGATCGCCGCCTACGCGACAACCCACGATCTCGTCACCATCCCGCATGGGCATTCGACGCCGATCGGCATTCATTTCAGCGTCGCCCAATCGCCGATTCATACGCCCTATCAGGAATATCTCGTCAAATGGAATGCTCTCCACATGCATTTCCTGAAGCATCCGCTACGGCCGGTCAACGGATCGGTCCATCTGCCCCATGCGCCGGGCGCCAATATGGAGCTCGATGGCGACAAGATCGAACGCGAGGAGGAAGTCCGTGTCTGAAGCAGAAGGGCTGCATGGGGCTGACGGCGGCTGGGGCTCGCTGGGGCGGGCGCTCGCGCTAAAGCGCAAACTAAAGGCCGGCAGGGCGATACTCGGCGCCTGGCTCAGCCTCAACGATCCCGTCGCCGCCGAGATTCTCGCCCGCTCCGGCTTCGATTTCCTGCTCATCGACACCGAACACGGCGCCTGGGACCTCGTCACGCTGCAAACGACGCTGATGGCTTTCAACGGGACCGACACCGTGCCGATCGTGCGCGTCGCCTGGAACGATCACGTCCGCATCAAACAGGCGCTGGATATCGGCGTCGAGGGCATAATGGCGCCGATGGTGCGCACTGTCGCGGAATGCCGGGAGCTGGTGCGCTCGTGCCGCTATCCGCCGCAGGGCGCGCGCGGCTTCGGCCCGCGCCGCGCTTCCAACTATTATCGCAACATCGAGGGTTACCTCGCGGTTGCCAACGAGGCGGTGTTCGTGATGCCGCAGATCGAGGATATCGCGACGCTGGACGTCATCGACGAATACCTCGCCGTGCCCGGCATTGACGCGGTGGCGATCGGCCCCAACGATCTGTCGGCCACCACGGGCCTGTTCCGCCAGAACGAGCATCCAACCAACAAACGCGCGCTGGATGCGATCATCGCGCGGGCGCAGGCGGCTGGCGTGCCCGTATGCCTTGGCGTCAACTCCAAACCAACCGAACAGCGCGAACTTGCCGCGCGAGGCGTGCGGGTGTTGCTCGCAACATCGGATCTTGAACTTCTTGCGGGCGGCGCGCGCCAGTCTCTCGAAGCCAATCGCCACGCGATCGGCGAATGAGCGGCCATGCCTGCTTTCCATAGACGAAGGCTTGCTCGCTCGACGCCTGGACCGAACGAGACATAGGCTCGAGCGCCCTGGCGGGCTGGCCCGCGTCCCACCGTTCTTGCTGCGATCGAGGAGGTTCGAACCATGTCCTTCGCCCGCTATCCCAGTTTGAAGGGCCGGGTTGTGTTCATCACCGGGGGCGGTTCCGGGATCGGCGCCGCGATGGTCGAGGCCTTCGCGGCGCAAGGCGCCTCCGTCGCTTTTGTCGACATATTGGAGGCCGAATCCAAAGTCCTGGTCGCGCGCCTCGGCGACGGCGGCAATCCGCCGTTGTTCATCCCATGTGACCTCATGGATATCGCGGCGCTGGGCGCGGCGATCGAGGAGGTTCGCAAGCGTCTCGGACCGATCGGCGTCCTCGTCAACAATGCGGCCAACGACACGCGTCAGGACGTCGGCCAGGTGACGGAGGCGGATTGGGACCGCACGATGGGACTTAATCTCAAGCACCAGTTCTTCGCCGCCCAGGCCGTTCGTCCGCAGATGCGCGAAATCGGCGCCGGTTCGATCGTCAATTTCTCGTCGCTCGCCTGGATGGTCGGCGTGCCGAGGCTGACGCCCTACGCTACGGCCAAGGCGGCGGTCGTCGGGCTGACCAGCAATCTGGCGAGGGAATTCGGGCCCGACAATATCCGCGTCAACGCGATCGCGCCGGGCGCCGTAATGACCGAACGCCAACGACGACTGTGGATCAGCGAAAGCGATCTCAAAGCGATCGTCGAACGCCAATGCCTTAAACACGTGCTGCTACCCGAGGCGATCGCCCGGGCCGCGCTGTTTCTCGCTGCGGACGACAGCGCGATGATGACCAAGCATTGCCTCGTTGTCGACGGCGGCCTGCACTAAAGCCTTCCGCGTGTCGACCTGACGCTTCGCAGCGAAGGGAAGCATACGAACGAGTATGTCGTCGCGGTCGACGAGATGATGCTTCAGAGCCGCGGCGATATGCAGGATCAACAGCCCGATGACGAGACGCGAGACGATGTAATGCAGGAGAGCCATATCGGCCGACAGCGCCGCGTCGGCTCCGACAAGATTCGGAATGACGAATA
>JBEKSH010000063.1:0-8430 GCA_049517235.1 Roseiarcus sp.
GCTGATGCGCAATGAAATAACGAGCGCCGTCGAGGCGCCGCACGACATCGGCCAGTCGGTCATCGATCTGACCGGCGCGGCCGCGACCGCGCAAGCGGAGACCAGGGAGATCGCGGCGCCCGCGCATGATCCGGCGGCGCTGCCATCGCTTCCACCTGGACCGGGCCCGGAAAAAGTCGAGGCGCAAGCGAGCGAGGGCGCGGTCACCCATGGCGCTGGCGAGGCGGTCCGCCAGGGCGATCGCGGATGACGGACGAGGATATCGAGGCGACCAAGGCGCCGCTGCTGGATCATCTGATCGAACTGCGCGCGCGGCTGATCCGGGCGCTCATCGCGTTCTTCATCGCGTTTCTCGTCTGCTTCTATTTCTCGCGCGCGATCTACAACATCCTCACCGAGCCTTACGTGCGGGTGGTCGGCGCAGAAAACGCCAAGCTGATCGCGACCCATTTCCTCGAGCAGTTCTACACCAACATCCAACTCAGCATGTTCGGCGCCGGCGTCATCGCCTTTCCGATCATCGCCCAGCAAATATACAAATTCGTGGCGCCGGGCCTCTACAGGCATGAGAAGCAGGCGTTCTTTCCCTACCTCATCGCCACCCCGATCTTTTTCGTGCTCGGCGGGCTGCTCGTCTATTTCGTCGTGATGCCGCTGCTGATCCGCTTTTCCGTGTCGTTGCAGCAGGTCAACGTTCCCGGCCAGGCGACGATCGAATTGCTGCCGAAGGTCAGTGAATATCTCTCGCTGATCATGACGCTGATTTTCGCGTTCGGCATCGCGTTCCAGCTGCCGGTGGTCCTGACGCTGCTCGGTCACGTCGGCATCGTCGACTCGAAATATCTTTCTTCGATGCGCCGCTACGCCATCGTCGCCGTGGTCGGCCTCGCCGCGATCCTGACGCCGCCCGACCTCATCAGCATGTGTTCGCTGGCCCTTCCGATGCTGCTGCTTTACGAGGGCTCCGTGGTGGCGGTGCGTATCGTGGAGAAGCGCCGCGAGGCGGCCAAGGCGGCCGCCAGCTCCTCGGGACAGTCATCGACCTGACGCAGACGGCCGGCCGGAGCCCGTGATGACCCCTCGCGACATTCTGGCGGCGCTCGCCGCGGCGATCGTCCTGGGGCTGGCGTTCATCGCGATCAAGATCGGGGTTCGCGAGGCGCCGCCGCTGCTGCTCACCGCGCTGCGTTTTGTCTTCGCCGCGTTTCCGGCGATTCTGTTCGTCAAGCCGCCGCGCGCGCCGGCGGCGATGGTCGTAGCTTATGGCCTGCTGATCGGGGTGGGGCAATTCGGCCTGCTGTTTCTGGCGATCGGCCTGGGCATGCCGGTCGGACTCGCCTCGCTGGTCATTCAGCTGCAGGCGTTCGTCACCGTCCTGCTGGCGTGGGTGGCGCTCGGCGAGCGCCCAAGCGCGGCGCAGACGACCGGCGCTGGCATCGCCCTGCTCGGCGTCGTCGCGATCGGCGCGACGCGGCTTGGCGGCGCCAGTTTCGGGCCGTTCCTGATGGTCGTCGGCGCCGCGTTCTGCTGGGGCGCCGGCAATCTGATCGCCAAACGGGCGGGGAAAATCGACATGTTCGCCTTCGTCATGTGGTCGAGCCTCGCCGCGCCCCTTCCGTTGTTCGCGCTGTCGCTGCTGTTCGAAGGCGACCGGACCCTGCCGGCGCTCGCGCATCCGACCTGGGTCCTCGCGCTCTGCGTCGCCGCCTTGGCCTATGGCGGGACCATCGTCGGCTTCGGCCTGTGGAGCCGGCTGCTCGCCCATCATTCCGCCGCCAGCATAGCGCCCTTCGCGCTGCTGATCCCCGTTGTCGGCATGATCGCCGGATGGCTTGTTTTCGGCGAGCCGCTCGGCGCATTTGAGCTTTTGGGCGCGGCTCTGGTAATGGCGGGGCTGACTTTCAACGTGTTCGGCGACAGGCTGCTCGCCCTTCGCCTTTTCGAATCGGATCAGACCCGTGCATGACATCAAGATCATCCGCGACAATCCGCAAGCCTTCGACGCCGGCCTTGCGAGGCGGGGCCTTGGCCCGCGCGCGGGCGAATTGATCGCGCTCGACGATGCGCGCCGGGCGGCGATCGGCGAATTGCAAAAGGCGCAGGAGCGCCGCAACGCCGCGTCGAAGGAAATCGGCCAGGCGATGGCGCGTGGGGATAAGCAGGCCGCTGAGGATTTGAAGGCGGAGGTCGCGGCGCACAAGGCGCTGATGCCGCAGATGGAGGCGGCGGAACGGGAGGCGCTCGCCGGGCTGGAGAGGGAGCTCGCCGGCATTCCGAACCTGCCCGCCGCCGACACGCCCGACGGGCGCGACGAGAATGACAATGTGGAAGTCCGCCGTATCGGCGCGCCGCCGCAATTTCCCAACAGCTACCAGCCGAAGGAGCATTTCGAGATCGGCGAGGCGCTCGGCCTGATGGATTTCGAAGCCGCCGCGAAAATGTCGGGCGCGCGCTTTGTCGTGTTGAAAGGCGCGCTGGCGCGGCTGGAGCGCGCACTGATGCAGTTCATGCTCGACCTGCACACGACGGAACATGGTTACGAAGAAGTGAACCCGCCGCTGCTTGTACGCGACGACGCGATGTTCGGCACGGCGCAATTGCCGAAGTTCGTGGAGGATCAGTTTGCCGGTGTTTCGGCGTTGGAATTTGCCAAGGACGTCTTACTTCATCCGGCTATTGCCGAAGCGTTTCAATATCGCTTTTCGCGTCCGCCTGGATTGGCGGAAGGCATGCGGTATTTCATCGGTGCGACGGATATCGCTGTTTCGCAGGCCCAAAAGCTCTGGCTCATCCCCACCGCCGAAGTCCCGCTCACCAATCTCGTGCGCGAAAGCATCGTCGACGAAAAGCGCCTGCCGCTGCGCTATACCGCCGGCACGCCGTGCTTCCGCGCAGAGGCGGGCGCGGCGGGGCGCGACACGCGCGGCATGATCCGCCAGCATCAGTTCAACAAGGTCGAACTGGTTTCGATCACTGCGCCCGAACAATCGGCCGCCGAGCATGAGCGCATGACCGCCTGCGCCGAAGAAGTGCTGAAGCGTCTTGGCCTGCATTTCCGCACCATGGCGCTGTGTACGGGCGACATGGGCTTTGCATCGCAAAAGACCTATGACATCGAAGTCTGGCTGCCGGGGCAGGGGCGGTTTCGCGAAATCTCCTCCTGCTCGGTCTGCGGCGACTTCCAGGCCCGCCGGATGAACGCGCGCTGCAAGGCGGCGGACGCCAAACACACCCGCTTCGTCCATACGCTCAACGGCTCGGGCGTCGCGACCGGCCGCGCGCTGGTGGCGGTCATCGAGAACTACCAGAACCCCGGCGGCTCCGTGACCGTGCCCGACGCGCTGCGGCGCTATATGGGCGGACTGACGCGGATCGAGAAGGTCGCGTAACGGGCCGCGCTCGCGTCAACGCCTCACGCCCCGCGCGCGATGCGTCGCTTTGATCAGCGCGTCACGCGGCATTGCTGGTCCACGACAGCGCGAGTCCGCCATTCGGCGCTGCCTCGACTCTCGCCCCAAAAGCCCGGCTCTCCCGGTCGAGCGTGTCTCGCAGCCACGCGACGTCGTCGCGCGATGGCCGGACGAGTTGAAAATGACGAATCTGCAGAGGCGTCATTTCGAGCGCGGCGAGATCGCCGCTCGCCGCATCGACCTTCGCGAAATACATCAGCGCCAGATCGCCGCGGAATTCCTCATAGCCCGCGATGCCCTCATAATCGTTCAGGAAATCGCCGCAGCCGTAGAGGATCAATCGATCCCGGTAGACCTCGATTCCCTTCGCGTGGTGAGAGGAATGGCAATGCAGGACGGATATTTGCGCCTGGTCGATCAGCCGGTGGGCGAACCGTCTTTGCTCCTGTGGAACGTCAAAACCCCAGTTCGGCCCCCAATGGAGCGACACGATGACGACGTCGTTCGGGCGCCGCGCGCGCGCGATCCGGTCGGCGACGAGCGCGACGCTTTTCTCGCCCAGGTCAGGCAACAGAGCGACGCCGGGAGCCTCGGGCGTCGCGGCCCAGTCGCGGGGGACGCCGCTGGTGACGGACGCGCAGGAAAGGATCACCACGCGCCCTTTGCCGGCCAGATCGACAATCGCCGGCGCCCACGCCTCGGCGAGGTTGCGCCCAGCGCCGGCCGCCTTGATCTTCAACCGGTCGAGCGTGCTCAAGGTTTCGAGCAGTCCGGCGCGGCCCCAGTCGAGAACGTGATTGTTGGCGAGCGCGCAGCAATCGACGCCGGCGGCGACCAGGCACTCGGCGTTCTCGGGGCTCACGCGATAGTTGATGCCCTTTGCAACATGGGCTTGGCTGCGGGTGACGCTGGTCTCGAGATTGATGACGCGCGCGTCCGGACGCTCGCGCTCGAACGCCGGCAGCGCCGCGCCCCAGATGTAAGAAGGAGGCGCCGGCCTGCGGATTTCGCCGGTGGCGTCTTCGGCAAGCCGCACGTAATCCATCGCCGAATGTACGGCGCTCTCATAAAGCCGGGGGTCGCAGGGACGCGGCAGAATTTGATCGACGCCGCGCCCGATCATGACGTCCCCGCAAAGAAAAATCTTGATGCTGGCCAGCGGCGAAGTCCTTATCTGTTTGCTCCGGGTTGTCGCGAGGCCGCGTCGCGCTCACCGCCGCTGTCCTGCCGGTTCTGGCAGGCCGCAATCGGCGACGCGCGCCGAGCAGATCCCAGGCCGATCCGGCCGACGCCATGCGTGTCACGCGTTCGAATGAATACACGAGAGAGAGGTCCGTCTCGATGACGCCGGAAACTTATTTTCGACGCTGGCTGCGCTAATTGTCGCAGCTTGGGAGCATGCAAGCCCGCGTGTCAACGGAGTGGCGTCGCCAAGCCCGCCATCCGGCGGATTTCGTTTGAGCTTTTGCGCCGAGGTCGGGAGATCGCCGAAGTCGCGCATCGGCGGAGGCCAGCGCCGTCGGCCGCTGGACCGCACGTCTCTTTCTTGGTAAGGTTACCTAGCGGCGATTGGTCTAGGCGAAGAAGAGGCAACTCGACATGAGCCGGAAAGCCCTCGCGATAGTCTTTTCGATGGCGTGGCTTGGCCTGGCCTCGCAGGCCAAAGCGAACCCGATCGCCGACGTTTCAGCTGGAGGTTCGTTCGGGCGGTGGTCCGTCGCGGCGGACAGCGTGGACGCGGTCGGTCCGGGCGACGGGAGGCAGCCGCCTGTCGGGCAAGGCGTCGATCCCGACGGAAATTCGGCAGGCCGAATCGGCCAGCTCTTCACCACGGCCGCCGGGACCTACGAACGCCAGTTCTTCCTGTCGCGAAATCCGGCGCTTCCGGAAATCCTCTCCTACCCGCTGACGAAGGAAGTGAGCGCGCCCGCCGGGGGCGCATCTCAGGATTATTTTGACACCCTGCCGGCAAACGCCGGCTTTTCGAATATGACCTATTTACCGGAACTCCTGACGTTCGCCGCGGGGGGCGGTCCGGTCACGCGCAGCTTCACCGGCCTCGACGGCCCTCCAGGGACTGAGGGATACGACTATCGCCCGGCAGTCGGCGATGTCTCTGTCTCCTCCGCGGTTCCCGAGCCCTCGACCTGGATCATGATGCTGATCGGTTTCGCCGGGTTGGTCTTTGCGGGATATTGGGGGCGAGGAAGCGCTCCGCGGCTGTTGTCGTCGCCTGACCTTGTCGACCCGTCGACGCCGCGCGTTGCAAGGGCGCCAAGACTTCGTATGAAGGCGGAGTTGTCCGCGCCGCCGATGACGTCGCCGGAAGTTTCGAAGAATGCTTTCAAGGCGTCGTCGCCGACGTCGGGTTCGCTCTGACCGGACTGGCGGCGGAACTGCCGGTCACCACTCTCGGCGAACCAAACGCTAAGCGGAGCATCCGATTTTCGGCGGCGGCTCGAAAGCAGGACGCCGGTCTCTCATTTTCTCTTTGCATCGCGCATCGCGCCGCCCGTGGCGCAAAGGGCCGGTGGGCCGGCCGCGCCTTATTTCACATTGAGTCGCAACCCCGCTGTCGCGCGAATCGCTTTGGCGCGCTAGAATCGCCGCCGACAGATTGGCGCGCGTTGGCGCGGGCCCGAACGGACAAGCCATGCGCATCCTGCTCACCAACGACGACGGCATCCATGCGCCGGGCCTGGTGGTATTGGAATCGATCGCCAAAAGTCTTTCCGACGACATCTTCATCGTGGCGCCCGAAACCGATCAATCGGGCGTCGCCCATTCGCTTTCCCTGAACAATCCTCTGCGTTTGCGCGAAATCAGCCCGCGCCATTTCGCGGTGCAGGGCACGCCCACCGATTGCGTGATCATGGGCGTGCGCAAGATCATGGCCGACGTCAAACCCGATCTGATCCTTTCGGGGGTCAACCGCGGCCAGAACGTCGCCGAGGACGTGACCTATTCGGGAACGATCGCCGCGACCATGGAAGGCGCGCTGATCGGCATTCCCTCGATCGCCCTTTCGCAGGCTTATGGCGGTCGGGAAGCGCACAGGGAGGTCCGCTGGGATTGCGCCGAGGCCCATGCGCCCGCCCTCATCGCCAGAATCCTCGCGGCGGGGATCGCGCCGGGCGCCCTGGTCAATGTCAATTTTCCCGCCTGCGCGCCCGATGAAGTCGCCGGGGTGGCGGTGACGACGCAGGGGCGGCGCGACACGCAATTGCTGCGCATCGAGGAAAGGCGCGACGGGCGCGGCAACCCATACTATTGGCTGATGTTCGGTCGCGGCGGCTTCACGCCCGAAGCGGGGACCGACATCGAGGCGATCGCGCAGAACAAGATTTCGTTGACGCCCTTGCGCCTCGATCTGACGGACGAGGCGACGCGAAGCCGCTACGCCAAGGCCTTCGCTTGAGTTGGGCGCTTCGCGGGGAACGGCAATGGCTGGATTTGACGCGCGCGAGGCCGAGACTTGAGCCTCAGCGACGATGCGGAGGAGCGGGCCCAGTTCATGCTGCGTATGCGCGCGCGCGGCATTCAGGACTTAAGCCTGTTGCGCGCCCTGGAGCACGCGCCCCGCGCGTTGTTCATGCCACAACGCTACCAGGACATAGCGGCGCGCGATATCGCGCTGCCGATCGGGTGCGGCCAGACGGCGCCGCCGCCCTCGGTCGTCGCCGCGATGATCGAGGCGCTCAACCTGAACCGCGCCCATAGCGTGTTCGAAATCGGCGCGGGAACCGGCTATGCGACGGCGTTGCTCTCCCAGCTCGCCGGCCAGATTCTTTCGGTCGAGCGCTGCCAGTCGTTGGCGCTTGAAGCGGCGGCGCGGCTGCAGGCCTTTGGCGTCGTCAACGCCCAGGTGGCGTGGGCGGACGGGCTTTCGCCGAGCGCTCAGGTCGGCCGCTTCGATCGCATCGTCATCCATGGGCTGATCACGGGGCCGCCCGACGGCCTTATCGGCCTGCTGAGCGCCGACGGCGTGCTGGTGGCGGTCGGCGCGCCCGAGGGAAGCCGGGAGCAGCGGATCGTCCGTCTGTCGCGCGACAGCGAGGGTCAATTTGTCGCCAGCGATCGCGGCGCGGCGCGCTCCTTCCTGCCGCTCAACGCAGGCCTGACGCGGGGGCTTTAACGGCGCCGCCGGGTGCGAAAGCGATCAAATTGCTCGGTTTTCTCCAAATTTTACCAAATCAATTCATCTTAAACCTTCCCTTAACCGCGATGCGCTTAATTGAAGGAGTCGTTAGATGCGTTCCCAAGCGGATTATGCCGATGAGTGAAAGTGCAGCGTTGAATAGGACGCGCGTCGCAGCGCGTGTCGCTCTTGCCGGCCTGCTCGGGCTCTGGCTTGCCGGATGTTCTTCCGACGCGACGCGGCTCTCCGAACCTTTCACCAACCCGTTCGCCGCCGCCGCCAATGACAAGGCACCGACCCCAAGCGTCAACGTCGGCTCCAACGCGTCGCCGCAGGCCGACGCCAACTTCGCCGCCGTCGCTCATCCAAGCCCCGTCGCCGTGGCCGCCTTGCCCGCGCCCGCGCCGGCGACGACAGGCGCGATCGCCAAGCCGACGACAACCCAGCCGATCACCGGTTTTGGCGACGGCTGGCGAGCGGCGGGCGGCTC
Organism: Roseiarcus sp.; assembly: GCA_049517235.1. Taxonomy (GTDB): domain Bacteria; phylum Pseudomonadota; class Alphaproteobacteria; order Rhizobiales; family Beijerinckiaceae; genus Roseiarcus. Next base: position 8,039 of record JBEKSH010000063.1, read on the forward strand.
GCCGATCGTCGTGGCTGATGGCGACACCCTCGATACGATTTCCCGCCGCTATGGCGTGCCGCCGTCGGCGCTTCTTCGGGTCAACGGCTTCACCGGCGCCTCGCAGGTGCACGGTGGCGTCCGGCTGATCGTGCCGGTGTATGACGCCGCGACCAGGACGGCCTCCGCCGACGCGCAGGAGGCGCCCGCGCCGAAGGTTTCGAGCAAGACCAAGGCCGCCAACAAGGTCGCGGACGCGCGGGCCGACGCGCCGTCGCTCAAGGCCAAGCTCGTCAAGGACAAGCAGGCCAAGGACAAGCTGGTCAACGAAAAGCCGGCGCGCGACAAGCACAAGCCCGCTGAGGTCGCCGCCGCCAAGCCGGGTCCTGTCGCGAGGCCCTCCGACGCGGCCA
>JBEKSH010000064.1:0-8428 GCA_049517235.1 Roseiarcus sp.
CACGGCGGTCAACACGCTGTTGCGCAAGGGCAAGAACAAAGTGTTTCGCGGCGTGCGCGGCGCGCAGCAGGACGTGAAGAAGGCGGTGGTGACGCTCGCCGACGGCTACCGCATCGACGTGACCACCGGGCTCTGAGGTTTACGACAATGGCTCTCAAGACGTACAAGCCAAGCACGCCCGGCCTTCGCCAATTGGTGATCGTCGACCGCGGCGAACTCTACAAGGGCAAGCCGGTCAAGGCGTTGACGGAAGGCCAATCGGAGAAGGGCGGCCGCAACAATGCGGGTCGCATCACCGTGCGTTTTCGCGGCGGCGGCCACAAGCAGACCTATCGCGTCATCGACTTCAAGCGCCGCAAGCTCGACGCGCCGGCCAGGGTCGAGCGCCTGGAATATGATCCCAACCGCACGTCCTTCATCGCCCTCATCAAATATGCCGACGGCGAGCAGGCCTATATCATCGCGCCGCAGCGCCTGGCGGTTGGCGACGAGGTCATCTCGGGCGTCCAGGTCGACATGAAGCCGGGCAACGCCATGCCGCTAGCCAATATTCCGGTCGGCGCGATCGTCCACAATGTCGAAATGAAGATCGGCAAGGGCGGCGCGATCGCGCGGTCGGCCGGCTCCTACGCGCAGATCGTGGCCCGCGATCAGGGATATGTCTCCCTGCGCCTGAGTTCCGGCGAGCAGCGCCTGATTCACGGTCAGTGTTTCGCCACCGTCGGCGCGGTGTCGAACCCCGATCACATGAACACTTCGATGGGCAAGGCGGGCCGCAATCGCTGGCTCGGTCAACGGCCGCACAATCGTGGCGTGTCGATGAACCCGGTCGACCATCCCCATGGCGGCGGCGAAGGCAAGACGTCGGGCGGCCGCCACCCGGTCACGCCCTGGGGCAAGGGGACGAAGGGCACTAAGACTCGCAAGAACAAATCGACCGACAAATTCATTGTCGCATCGCGGCATGTCCGCAAGAAGAAGGGCTAAGACATGGCGCGTTCAATCTGGAAGGGTCCGTTTATCGACGGCTATCTTCTCAAGAAGGCGGATGCGGCGCGCGGGACGGGCCGTTCCGACGTCATCAAGATCTGGAGCCGACGCTCGACGATCCTGCCGCAATTCGTCGGTCTGACCTTCGGCGTGCACAACGGGCACAAGCATGTGCCGGTCGCCGTCAGCGAAGAGATGATCGGCCATAAGTTTGGCGAATTCTCGCCGACCCGCACGTTCCACGGCCACACCGCGGACAAGAAGGCGAAGAGAGCCTAATCGTCATGTCCAAACAAGCAACTCCTCGCGTCCTAGAAGACAACGAAGCCAAAGCGGTCGTGCGCATGCTGCGCGTCAGCCCGCAGAAGCTCAATCTTCTGGCCCAGCTCATTCGCGGCAAGAAGGTTTCGGCCGCGTTGGCCGATCTCGAATTCTCGCGCAAGCGCATCTCCACGGAAGTGCGCAAGGCTCTGGAATCGGCGATCGCCAACGCCGAGAACAACCATGATCTCGATGTCGACGATTTGGTCGTCGGCGAAGCGTTCGTCGGCAGGGCGATGGTGATGAAGCGCTTCAGCCCGCGGGCGCGCGGCCGGGCGGGACGCATCGAAAAGCCGTTCTCGAATTTGACGATCATCGTGCGCGAAGTCGCGGCCAAACCCGCCGACGCAGCGGCCTGAGGAGATAGCCATGGGTCAGAAGGTCAATCCGATCGGGCTGCGTCTGGGGGTCAACCGGACTTGGGATTCCCGATGGTATTCCGGCAAGAACGAATACGGCAAGCTTCTGCACGAGGACATGAAGATCCGCGACGTGCTGATGAAGAACCTGAAGCAGGCGGCCATTTCGAAAATCATCATCGAGCGGCCGCACAAGAAGTGTCGCGTCAACATTCATTCGGCGCGTCCGGGCGTCGTCATCGGCAAGAAGGGCGCGGACATCGACAAGCTGCGCAAGCTCGTCGCCAAGCTGACGGAGTCGGAAGTCGCGATCAATATCGTCGAGGTACGCAAACCGGAGGTCGACGCGACCCTCGTCGCCGACTCGATCGCCCAGCAGCTGGAGCGCCGCGTCGCCTTCCGCCGCGCGATGAAGCGCGCCGTGCAATCGGCGATGCGCCTTGGCGCCGAGGGCATCCGCATCAATTGTTCGGGGCGGCTGGGCGGCGCGGAAATCGCCCGTCTCGAATGGTATCGCGAAGGCCGCGTGCCGCTGCATACGTTGCGCGCCGATGTCGATTATGGCGTCGCCACCGCTCATACGGCTTACGGCACATGCGGCATCAAGGTGTGGATATTCAAGGGCGAAATCCTCGAGCACGATCCGATGGCCCAGGACAAGAAGCTCGCCGAGGCCGATCATTCGGGCGGCAATCGTCCGCGGCGCGAGCGCGAGCCGCGCGATCGCGACGCCGCCTGATATTTTGAAAGTTTTCGACCATGCTGCAGCCTAAGAAAACCAAGTTCCGCAAGGCCTTCAAGGGCCGCATTCGCGGCGTCTCCAAGGGCGGCTTCGAACTGAATTTCGGTCAGTTCGGCCTGAAGGCGATGGAGCCGGAGCGCGTCACGGCGCGCCAGATCGAGGCGGCCCGCCGCGCGCTGACGCGTCACATGAAGCGCGCGGGACGCGTGTGGATTCGGGTGTTCCCCGATGTGCCGGTGTCGAAGAAGCCGGTCGAGGTGCGCATGGGCAAAGGCAAGGGCGCGCCTGAATTGTGGGTCGTGCGCGTGGCGCCGGGCCGCATCATGTTCGAGATCGACGGCGTGCCCGCCGGTGTCGCGCGCGAGGCGTTCAACCTCGCCGCCGCGAAATTGCCAATCAAGACGCGCTTTGTCGAGCGCATCGCGGAATAAGGGGTCGGAGCGATGAAACGGAAAAACCGCCTCTCGGACTTGCGCGTCATGACCGAGGACCAGCTGGCCGACGAGGCTCTGGCGCTGAAGAAGGAGCAGTTCAATCTGCGCTTTCAACGCGCCAGCGGCCAATTGCAGAATACGGCGCGCGTGCGCGTCGTGCGGCGCGATATCGCGCGAACCAAGACGCTCGCCGCCCAGAAGCGCGCGAGCAAGAACAAGAGCTGAGGACGAGGGCCATGCCGAAGCGAATTCTCCAGGGCGTCGTCGTCAGCGACAAGCAAGACAAGACTTTGGTCGTCAAGGTCGAGCGCCGTTTCACTCATCCGTTGCTGAAGAAGACGGTGCGCCGCTCGAAGAACTATCATGCGCACGTCGAGAACAAGACGCACAAGATCGGCGACACCGTCTCGATCGAAGAGACCAAGCCGATTTCCAAGCTCAAGCGATGGATTGTCGTGGAGAGCGCCGGGGCCAAGACCTGACGGCGCGCGCCGCGAACGAGTAGCGAACCCGGAGGCGAAAGTCTCCTTCAGGCGTAGTCCGGCGCCCAGCCGCCGGAAACCGCTCTGACCAGAAAGGCGAATAGGCGATGATTCAGATGCAAACCAACCTCGAGGTCGCCGATAATTCCGGCGCCCGTCGCGTGATGTGCATCAAGGTGCTTGGAGGCTCCAAGCGCCGGTATGCTTCGGTCGGCGACATCATCGTCGTTTCGATCAAGGAGGCCATTCCGCGCGGCCGCGTGAAGAAGGGCGACGTCATGAAGGCGGTCGTGGTGCGCACCGCCAAGGACATCCGTCGTTCGGACGGTTCGGTGATCCGCTTCGACTCGAATGCGGCGGTGCTGATCAACGCCCAGTCCGAGCCCGTGGGCACGCGCATCTTCGGGCCGGTGCCGCGCGAGCTGCGCGCCAAGAACCACGTCAAGATCATTTCGCTCGCCCCGGAGGTGCTGTGATGGCCGCCAAGATCAAGAAGGGCGACAAGGTCGTCGTTCTGGCCGGACGCGACAAGGGTCGCAGCGGCGAAGTCAGGTCGGTCGATCCGCGGGCGTCGCGCGCCATCGTTCAAGGCGTCAATCTCGTCAAGCGCCACACGCGACAGACGGCGCAGACCGAGGGCGGCATTCTTTCCAAGGAAGCGTCGATCGACCTGTCGAATCTGGCGATCGCCGATCCCAAGAGCGGCAAGCCGACCCGCGTCGGTTTCAAGATTCTCGATGACGGCCGCAAGGTCCGGTTCGCCAAGCTTTCCGGAGATCTGATCGATGGCTGAGACAAAATCCGAAAAGGGCGCCAAAGCGGGCAAACCCGACAAGGGCGCCAAGACGCCGAAGGCCGAGGCGCCGGCGGCCGAAGCCGGCAAGCCGGCCAAGGCCAAGGGCAAGCCGGCCGCCGCCGCCAAGGCGCCGGCGGGCCCGGCCGCCGCGCTGCCGAAAGACTATGTCGCGCGTCTCAAGAAGTTGTATCGCGAGGATATCGTTCCCAAGCTGCTTAAAGAGTTCGGCTACAAGAACGCGCTGGAAGTGCCGCGCATCGACAAGATCGTGCTCAATATGGGCGTGGGCGAAGCGGTGAACGACACCAAGAAAGTGGCCGCCGCGGCGGCCGATCTTGCGCTGATCGCCGGCCAGAAGCCGATCGTGACGCGGGCGCGCAAGGCGATCTCGACCTTCAAGGTGCGCGAGAACATGCCGATCGGCGCGAAGGTGACGCTTCGCCAGACGCGCATGTACGAATTCCTCGATCGTCTCGTCACGGTGGCGCTGCCGCGCGTGCGCGACTTTCGCGGACTGGACCCGAAGTCCTTCGATGGGCGCGGCAATTATGCTCTGGGCGTCAAGGAGCACATCATCTTCCCCGAAATCGACTACGACAAGGCGGAAGCGATGCTTGGCATGGACATCGTCGTTTGCACGACGGCCAAGACCGACGCGGAGGCGCGGGCTCTGCTGCGCGCCTTCAACTTTCCGTTCCGGCAGTGAGCTGACCCGCTCAGACGCGGAAATGAGAGGCATCAATGGCAAAGAAGAGTTCGATCGAGAATAACAATCGCCGGGCCAGACTGGTGAAGAAATATGCGGCGCGCCGCAAGCGGCTGCTGGCCATCGCCAACAACGAGAAGTCGCCGATGGAGGACCGCTTCGAGGCGCGCCTGAAGCTCGGCGCGTTGCCGCGCAATTCGGCGGCCGATCGCGTGCGCAATCGCTGCGAAGTGACAGGGCGGCCGCGCGCCTTTTACCGCAAGTTCAAAATGTCGCGCATCGCGCTGCGCGACCTTGGCAACAAGGGCCTGATCCCGGGCCTCGTCAAGTCGAGCTGGTGAGGGGGAGACGATCATGGCTGTGAACGATCCCTTGGGCGATATGTTGACCCGCATCCGCAATGCGCAGATGCGCAAACGCGGCAAAGTGTCGACGCCGGGCTCGACATTGCGCGCGCACGTCCTCGACGTGCTCGAAGCGGAAGGCTATATCCGCGGCTATTCGACGACCGACTATGGCAACGGCCGCACCGAGTTCGAGATCGAGCTGAAATATTTCGATAACGAGCCGGTGATCCGGCAGATCGAGCGCGTCTCCAAGCCGGGCCGCCGCGTTTACGCGGCCGTCAACGCGATGCCGCGCGTCGCCAACGGCCTTGGCGTCAGCATCATCTCGACGCCCAAAGGCGTGATGGCGGATCATGCGGCGCGCGAAAACCATGTCGGCGGTGAAGTCCTCTGCAAAGTGTTTTGACCGCCAGAAACGGAAAAAGAGCCATGTCTCGTGTTGGCAAAAAGCCTGTCCTGGTCCCCGCCGGCGTCTCCGCCAGGCTGGATGGCCACACCGTCGCCGTCAAAGGCGCCAAGGGCGAATTGAAATTCACCGCTTCCGATGACGTCACCGTCAAGGTCGAGGGCAATCTCATCCGCATCGACCCGCGCGGCGACAGCAAACGGGCGCGGGCGATGTGGGGAACCGCGCGCTCGATGATCCAAAATCTCGTCGTCGGCGTCACCAAGGGCTTCGAGAAGAGGCTCGAGATCAACGGCGTCGGCTATAAGGCCGCGGTCGCCGGCAAGAACCTGCAGTTGTCGCTTGGCTTCAGTCATGATGTGATCTATCCGATCCCGGCCGGCGTGACGATCGTCACGCCCAAGCCGACGGAAATCACCATCGCCGGCATCGACAAGCGGCAGGTCGGCCAGATCGCCGCCGAAATCCGGGCCTTCCGCCCGCCCGAACCCTATAAGGGCAAGGGCGTGAAATACGTCGACGAATTCATCTTCCGCAAGGAAGGCAAGAAGAAGTAAGGGCGCCGCCATGGCTAAAACCAACAACACCGCGGATCGGCGCAAGGCGCGCATTCGCCGCGCCATCGCCGCGCGCAGCTTCGGGCGTCCGCGCCTGAGCGTGTTCCGCTCGTCCAAACAGATCTATGCGCAGGTCATCGACGACGAAAAGGGCGTGACGATCGCCGCGGCTTCCTCGCTGGAGAAAGCCAAGCGCGAAAGCCTGAAGACCGGCGCCAATATTGAGGCGGCGCGGCTGATCGGCAAGGAGATCGCCGAGCGCGCCGTCAAGGCCGGGGTCAAGCAGGTGGTGTTCGACCGCGGCGGCTACATGTATCACGGGCGCGTCAAGGCGCTGGCCGAGGGCGCCCGCGAAGGCGGCCTGGACTTTTGAACCGGGAATAACCAAGCGAGCGGCGCGCCGTCGGGCGTCGCCGCGCAAGTGACGGAATGGATTTGACATGGCGCGTGAAGGTGAAGGCGGCCGTGGCCGCGATCGCGATCGGGAGGAGCGGGACAGCGAATTCGTCGACCGTCTCGTTCACATCAATCGCGTTGCGAAGGTCGTGAAGGGTGGACGCCGTTTTGGCTTCGCCGCTCTGGTGGTGGTCGGCGATCAGAAGGGTCGCGTCGGCTTCGGCCATGGCAAGGCGCGCGAAGTGCCCGAGGCGATTCGCAAGGCGACCGAGGCCGCCAAGCGCGGCGTCATCCGCGTGCCGCTTCGCGAGGGGCGAACGTTGCATCATGACGTGAACGGGCGCCACGGCGCCGGGCGCGTCGTTCTGCGCGCCGCGGTCGCCGGCACCGGCATTATCGCGGGCGGCCCGATGCGCGCCGTGTTCGAGTCGCTTGGCGTTCATGACGTCGTCGCCAAGAGCCAGGGTTCGTCCAATCCCTACAACATGGTTCGCGCGACGTTCGACGCCCTGCGCCAGGAAGACAGCCCCCGCTCCGTCGCCCAGCGGCGCAACATCAAAGTATCCACGCTCCAGTCCCGGCGCGTCGGCGTTGAAGCCGATGCGTCGGATTCTTGATCGGGAAGCCCGTCATGTCGCAGGTGAAAATGATCACGCTCGAACAGACTTCCAGCGCCAGCGGACGTCGGTACGACCAACGCCAGACCCTGGTCGGTCTCGGCCTCAACAAGATCGGCCGGCGGTCGGCCGTCGTCGATACGCCCGCCGCGCGCGGCATGATCGCCAAGGTCGCGCATCTGGTGCGCGTCATTGACGGCATGTAAGGATATAGAACCATGAAACTCAACGAGATTGCCGACAATCCCCACTCCTCCCAGGCGCGCACCCGCGTTGGGCGCGGCATCGGCTCGGGCAAGGGCAAGCAGGCGGGCCGCGGCGGCAAGGGCCAGACGGCGCGCTCGGGCGTGCGCATCAAGGGTTTTGAAGGCGGCCAGATGCCGCTGCATCGCCGCTTGCCCAAACGGGGCTTCGTCAATCCGTCGGCGAGCGACATCAACGAGGTCAATGTTGGCCGCGTTCAGACGGCGCTCGACGCCGGCAAGCTCGACGCGGCCGGCGCCGTGACGATCGAGGCCCTGGTCGCGGCGGGCGTCTGCGCGCGCGTGCGCGACGGCGTGAAGATTCTCGGCAAAGGCGAACTGACGGCGAAGCTTTCCTTCGAGGTCCTCGCCGCCTCGAAGAGCGCGATCGCCGCGATCGAGAAAGCGGGCGGCAACGTCAAACTGCTCAGGGCGGAGGCGACCGCCGAGGCCTGAGGGATCGCGCCGCCGGTGACAAGTCGCTGCCGGGCGACCATATGACCGGATGGAGGGACGGCGCGGCGAGTTTTCGGCGCCTGTCAGCCCAAGTCAGAACCTGTTGAACCCGGCGCCAAGCGCCGCTCGGAGCGCTCTCAATGGCATCGGCAGCCGAACAGCTCGCAGCCAACATCAATTGGTCCGCCTTCGGTAAGGCCGAAGAACTGAAGAAGCGCATCTGGTTCACGCTCGGCGCTTTGGTCATCTTCCGGCTGGGCACCTATATTCCCCTGCCGGGCATCGATCCGGCCGCCTTCGAGGCTTCGTTCCTCGGCCAGAAGCAGGGCGTGCTCGACCTGTTCAACATGTTCTCGGGCGGCGCCGTCCAGCGCATGGCGATTTTCGCGCTGAACATCATGCCGTATATTTCGGCCTCGATCATCATCCAGTTGCTCAGCTCCGTCATTCCCAGCCTCGAAGCCCTGAAGAAGGAAGGCGAGGCCGGGCGCAAGGTGCTCAATCAATACACGCGTTACCTCTGCGTAATTCTGGCGGTTTTTCAGGCCTATGGCATTTCGGTCGGCCTTCAGGGGCG
>JBEKSH010000065.1:0-8420 GCA_049517235.1 Roseiarcus sp.
GAGCTGCAAGACCGCGTTCGCCGGCTCGAGCAACATCTCAACTTGCCGCCCCTGGGCGCCCACTGAGGCGTGCGCCACAAGGCTGCGGCCGGAGGGAAACCCAACTCATGACCGCGACCCGCCGCCTCGCCGCGATCATGGCCGTCGACGTCGTCGGCTATTCCCGCCTTATGGGCGAGGACGAGGCCGGCACGGCGCGGGCGGTGCGTGAGCATCGCGAGGCGGGGCTGCCGATCATCGGGAGCCTGGGCGGCCGCGTCGTCAAAACGATGGGCGACGGCCTGTTGCTAGAATTTCCCTCCGTGGTCGCCGCCGTCGAATGCGCCATGGCGATCCAGAAGCTGATGGTCGAGCGTAATGCCGACACGCCAGAGAACAAGCGCATCCTCTATCGCATCGGCGTTAATCTCGGCGACGTGCTGATCGAGGGAGAAGACATTCTCGGGGATGGCGTAAATATCGCGGCCCGGCTCGAAGCCATGGCGGAGCCCGGCGGCATTTTGGTTTCCGGCTCCGCCTTCGATCACGTCCGCGGCAAAGTCGACGCGCACTTCGTTGATCTCGGCGACAAAGAACTTAAGAACATCGCCCGGCCGGTGCGCGTCTATCGCCTGGCGTTGGACCGGAACGCGGCGAATTCCGAACCCACTGCGCCGACACGGCTCGCGCTGCCCGACAAGCCCTCGATCGCGGTCTTGCCGTTTCAGAACATGAGCGAAGATGCTGAGCAGGGTCACTTCGCCGATGGTGTTGTTGAAGACATCATCACGGCCCTCTCGCAGTTCCACTCTCTTTTCGTCATCGCGCGAAATTCGAGTTTCACTTACAAGGGCAAGGCCGTCGACGTGCGGCAGGTCGGGCGTGAGCTGGGCGTGCGCTACGTCCTTGAAGGAAGTGTTCGCAAGGGCGGGAGCCGAGTGCGCATCACCAGCCAGCTCGTTGATGCCGCAACCGGTGGGCATCTGTGGGCTGACCGTTTCGATGGATTACTAGAGGACATTTTTGACCTGCAAGATCAAGTGACGACAAGAGTTATTGGTCAGATTGCGCCGAAGGTTGAGCAAGCGGAAATTGAGCGCGCCAAACGCAAACCGACCGAGAGTCTTAACGCCTACGATTATTTTCTTCGCGGGATGACGAGCTTTTATGGTTTGACAAGGGACGCCTCCGACGAAGCGTTGCAACAATACTACAAGGCCATCGAACTCGATCGCGATTTCGCCGCAGCCCACGGGTGGGCGGCGATAACTTACACCAAGCGTAAACAGAGCAATTGGATGGCCGACCCCGAACGAGAGATCGTTGAGGGGGTGCGTCTTGCCAGAAGAGCTGCGGAGTTGGGACATGACGATGCGTTAGCACTGTCCGCGGCAGGTTTCACTCTCGCTTTTCTCGCCGGCGAACTTGATGTCGGAATGGCTCTCATTGATCGGGCGCTCGCGCTTAATCCCAATTTTGCGCCGGCGTGGCAAGGGAGCGGCTGGGTGAGAGCTTACATCGGAGAACCGAACACCGCCATTGAGCATCTAGCGCATGCGATGCGGCTGAGCCCGCTCGACCCGCAGATGGTGCAGTTGTGGCTTGCGACCTCGTTAGCCATGCGTTTCGCAGGGCGATGCGACGAGGCCGCATCATGGGCACGGAAAATTCTTCAAGAGCAGCCAAATTTTCTGCCCGCCCTACTCGGGTACGCAGCGAGCAGTGCGCTCGCGGGCCGGATAGCGGATGCGCAGGTAGCCATGTCCCGCGCGCTACAGATTGACCCCTCGCTCCGCATTTCCAGCAGTCTATCAATTACGTCTATCCTCCGTCGCCCCGAGGATCGGTCCAAGGTAGTAGAGGGCGCACGACTAGCGGGCATGCCGGAGTGATGACGCGCCACCTCGTTTTCGGGGAGCCTTCCGACCATCTCACGTCGCCGGCTACTCAAGCCGCGTAAGTTGCATCACTGAAAACATTTCGGGGGCGCACTCCCGAAGTTTCGGCATGAGCGCGGCAATGTGCTCGGTCTTGAGGTGAGCCTGCGCCGCGGCCATTTCAGTCCATCGCTCGATCAGGATGTAAGTCTGGGGCGCGGCGGCACGGTACCATTCGTATCTCAGACATCCTTCGTCATTTGCCAGCGTGCTCGCCGCAAGTTGTCGCGCGAGCGCCTCAAACGCCTGCTCCATTCCGGGCTTCACTCGCTGAGTCACGACCATATCTACCATTGATTAGTCCCTCCCCTGCCTTGGTCCCCGAAAATCGCGGAAGCCAAACCTACCCCAAAGCGGCCGATAGTCTGGCATCAAGCCTCTCATCGCCTTCAGGGGGTCAAAATCCCGCGACGGCGAGGATGAGGTCCGAGGCGCTTCATTTCGTCTCGCCTTCGCGACGGCGGCGTTGGCTGCGCGCACCGCACGTCCTTCATCCCCTGTTTCGGCAAGCACATTGTTGGCCACGTCGCTCCACAGCCTGCATAAGTGCGGCGTGTCGGCCTTCCTGTTGTGGCGGGGCGCTTTTTCAGGCTACCATGGCATCGTTCATCCCCAGTGATAGAGCGCGGATGGGTTCGAACGCGCGATAATCTCGTTCAAAGCGCCGCCTCAGGCCTTCGATCAAGCTGATCTGGCCGTTCGTAACGTCGTGCTCCGGTGCCCGTCGCATCGGCATCGCCAAGCCGAAGTTCGGCGCGTTTTTGTAATTGCTTGCACAATGCTCCGACACACGACCTAATCCGTCATGTGCGTCCAGCGGCGATTTGCCGTTTTCGTCAGAGCTTCCATTTCTGCGAACGCAATGGTCAGAGGCACTCGCCGGGCAGCATTTTTCGATATTGCCTGAACCCGACAAAGTTGCCGTGCTGCTTCTGATTATCCCAGCCGATCCAGGTCGGCGGCCCCCTGCGCTTGCCCTCGATCTCCTGGGACCACACCGTCACAGGCGTGTCGGCCTGGGCCACGTGCTCGCATGGGCTGGCGTGCAGCGGCACGGAGGAGACCAGCTTGTCGTGCAGCGCGACGGCGCGCTCCATCGTCATGTCGAACCCCTCGACCGTCTTGTACGAGGTCGAGGCGCAGCGGGCGACCGAGAGCTTGATCGCGTCCTGCGTGCAGGCGTCTATCAAGGCGTCATACTTCTCTGGCCGACCTTGCGGATGCGCCGACCTTATCAACAGCTTGTCCTCCGCCGAGACAAACGGCAAGTGCCAGTCCCCCGGCTTCAGCATCTGAGCCGCAGCCGCGACCAGCGCCTCCTCCATCACCTCGGCGAGCTTTCGCATGTGCGGTTCGGCAGTAGGGTGGATGCGAAGGGAGAAAAAGTTCGTCCATTCCGTCGCCGACACCACGACCGTGATGTGACTGAACGGCTCCAGCACGCGATTGGCGATCTGCTTGTGAGCGCCGACCCCGGCTAGCTTGGAAGCATAGATCAAAGCGTCGTTCTTCGCCTGATCCCAAAACATCTTGGCGTCTTTCAGCTCGCGGCGGGTCAGCTCCTCGTCCGCTTGCATCCCTTTCCGGTTCTTGCCCCAGTAAATCGGCACGAACGGGTCGTTCACCACGTCCTGTATCAGCTTGGCGATCGGGACGGCGCGTGACGACGAGGCGTTGCGGCTGAACACCCGGTGCGTCAAGAACTCGTCATGAATGCACCGGGGTAGCGCAGCAGCAACGTCGCCAACGTGTCGCCAGTGACGGCGTGCTGACTTTTCAAAATCGCTTTGGCCGAAATCGTGGTCAAGAGCCGATCTCCTTCCTGCGGCCACTCGGATTGGCGGCCCGGGCGGCCCAAACCCCCGACGCAAGATAAAAGGCTCTGGCCGCGCTCGATCCCTGGAATATGCGACGCGACGCCATGGCTTCCCCCCTCTTATGATCTTGTTGAGCCGGCGAGCTCCCCGATGTCGAGCCGAGCCGACATGCGCAATATGAATGACACTTTGGCTCTGATGCTCGCGCGATCCGGCCTTGCTGGCAATGGCGCACCTCTACGACGCCTTCTTGCGCGCCGGTTCAAGGGGACACTCGCACCTCACGAATTGGCCTTGTTTCGCGTGATGATCTATTTTTACGCTGCAACCGGAGTCTGGCGCGTGACGACGACCTTCAACGTCCTATGATCGAACGTAGCATCCATTGTCTCGGCCCTTCCGGCTTTCATCGCCTCGTCTATAGCGAATGGCCCGGCCCGAAGGGCGCGCCGACGCTGCTGTGCGTTCACGGCCTGACGCGCAACGGCAAGGATTTCGACACGATCGCGGAAGCCCTGTCCGCGCATTATCGCGTCGTCTGCCCGGATATGCCCGGGCGCGGGCGCAGCGACTATCTCGCCGTGCCGGCGGATTACGGCTTTCCAGTTTATCTCGCCGACTTGGCCTCGCTGATCGCGCGGCTTGATGTTGAGAGCGTCGACTGGCTCGGCACTTCGATGGGCGGCCTCGTCGGCATGATGATGGCGGCGCAACCGGGACATCCGATCCGGCGGCTCGTGCTCAACGATGCCGGCCCGTTCATCCCGAAAACAGCGGTGGAGCGGCTCCGCTCGTATGTCGGACTCGATCCGGTTTTTCCGTCGCTCGAAGCGATGGAAGGCGCGATGCGCCAAGTTTATGCGGTGTTGGGACCGATGACGGACGCGCAGATGCGCCGCATGACGGAAGTCAGCGCGCGCCGCAAGCCCGACGGCAGCTACGGTTTCGCCTACGATCCGCATATCGGGGATGCGCTCAAGGCGGCACCGCCGGAAGACGTCAATCTGTGGCCAGTGTGGGACGCCATCAAATGTCCGGTGCTGCTATTGCGAGGCGCGGTGTCGGATGTCGTGCCGCGCGAAGTCGCCGAGGAAATGACTCGGCGCGGTCCGAAGGCGAAGCTCGTCGAATTCGCGGGCATCGGCCACGCGCCGCCGCTCCTGACCGAGGATCAGATCAGTGCCGTGCGCGATTTCCTTCTCGCCTGAACTGGTGCTTGCCGCCCTGGAGCCGAAATCCGAACCGTGCCATCACGGGCGATTGGTGAGACTTGACGCCCGCCGGCCACCCATAAACAGAATAAGAACGTTGGTAGCCCGCAGTTCGCGCCTGCCCGATGGCCGAGCCTCCAAATGTGCAATCTCTACAGCCACACCAAAGGACCGCAAGCGATCCGCGATTTGGCGCGCGCTATGCGCGACACCACAGGCAACTTGCCTCCTCTTCCCAGCATATTCCCGGACTATTCTGCTCCGATCGTGCGCAATGCGCCGGACGGCGTGCGCGAACTCACGATGGCGCGCTGGGGCATGCCGTCGCCGGCGTTTGCGCTGAAGGGCAAGAAGTCCGATCCGGGCGTCACGAACGTTCGCAATGTCGCCTCGCCGCATTGGCGGCGTTGGCTTGGCGTCGAGAGCCGATGCGTCGTGCCGTTCACCAGCTTTTCGGAGAACGAGGCGCTGCCCGACGGGTCGCACCCGCCGGTCTGGTTCGCGCTTGATGAGACCCGGCCTCTCGCCTTCTTCGCCGGCATCTAGACGCGCTGGACATCTGTTCGGAAGGTGAAGGAGGGCGAGACGACGAACGACATCTACGCATTTCTGACGACTGAGCCCAACGCGGTGGTCGCGCCGATCCACGCCAAAGCTATGCCGGTCATTCTGACGACATCGGACGAAATCGAGCAATGGATGACAGCGACGACCGCTGAGGCCCTGAAGTTGCAAAGGCCGCTGCCGGATGCTGAGTTGCGCATAGTCGCACGCAGCGACCGCCGCGACGGCTAGGGCGCGCGGCGACCAGACGCGCGGCGTCCTACTCGGTTGGTATGTCGCGCCGTTCGATGAAAGTCGCTAGCGGGTTTAAGGAACGAAGGGCAAGGGAATGGAGGTCGAGGATTTATTTGCTCCAAAAGCGAACGCGATCAGTCTCTTCCTCGATGTCGACGGCATGCTGCTCGACCTCGCGCCGACGCCGGATTCGGTCGCCGTCTCCTCCTCCCTTCTCGACGAACTGGCTTTCGCCGAACAACGTCTGGACGGCGCGCTCGCGCTGGTGAGCGGTCGCCCGATCGAGCAACTCGACCGGCTGTTTGCCCCGTTGCAATTGCGGGCGAGCGGAATCCACGGCGCCGAAATCCGATACATGCCGGGCGAGCCGACGCTTTCGCTGACCAGCGATCGTCTGCCGGCGACAGCCTGGCTCGATTTCCAGCGGCTGCTCGACGACTTCCCCGGCGCCTTCGCCGAAAACAAGGGGGTCAGCTTCGCTGCGCACTACAATCAGGCCAGGCCGGTCGAAGCGGAGCTTTTCCTCGCCCTGGGACGTTTCGTCGAACGATTCTCGCAGCTTCAGCTGGAGTTGGCCGCCGGACATTTCGTGTTCGAGGTCAAGCTCCCCGGCTTCGACAAGGGGGCGGCGATCCGGCGATTCATGGCGCGCGCGCCATTCGCCGGCCGGCGGCCGGTGTTCATCGCCGATGACAGGATGGACAGGCCGGGTTTCGAAACGGCGCTAGCGCTCGGGGGAGCGGCCTTCTCTGTCGGCGTCGAAATGCCCGGCCTTACCGGTTCGTTCGCGCGGCCGGCGGCGGTGCGGGAATGGCTTGGAAAGGTGGCGGCGTGACCCATTCGGCCAAGCTCGCGGAAAAGCCGGCCGGCGGCCAACCGCTCGACCTCGCGCTGATCGGCAATTGCCGGGTCGCGGCGTTGATCGATTCGGGCGGCCGCCTCGTCTGGTGGTGCTTTCCCCGCTTCGACTCCAATCCTGCCTTCTCCCGGCTGTTGTCCGGCGATGAAGAGAAGGGCTTCGCCGACGTGATTCTCGACGATTTGAGCCATGCGAAAGCCGCCTACGTCCGCAATACCGCGATCGTCGAGACCGAGCTTGAAGACCGCCATGGCGGCCGCGTTCGCCTCACTGATTTTGCGCCTCGCTTCCAACGCTACGAGCGCATCTTCCGCCCGCCGCAGCTTGTGCGCCGGATCGCCCCGCTGGCCGGATTGCCCAAGATCGCCATCCGGGTTCGCCCGACCCACGACTACGGCCGGCCGACCCGGGAATTCTCCCTCGGGTCCAACCATATTCGCTACCAGGGAACCGGCCCGGTGCTGCGCCTGACCACCGACGCGCCGCTCTCCTATATCGCCGAGGAGAGAACGTTCCCGCTGACCCGGCCGCTGACCCTCGTTTTCGGTCCCGACGAGCCGTTTCTGAGCGGCCTCGACACCACCGCCCGCGAGTTCGAGGAGCTGACGCGCCTCCATTGGCAGGATTGGGTGCGCACGCTCTCGGCGCCGTTCGAATGGCAGGAAGCCGTCACGCGGGCCGCCGTGACCCTGAAACTGTGCAGCTTCGAGGAAACGGGCGGCATCGTCGCCGCCCATACGACATCGATCCCCGAATCGCCGGGCAGCGGCCGCAATTGGGACTATCGATATTGCTGGCTGCGGGATTCCCACTTTGTCGTCCAGGCGCTGAACAAGCTCGGCGCGACCGAGACGATGGAGGCCTATATCAATTACGTGCTGACGGTCGCCGCGGACCCGGACAAGCCATTAGCGCCGGTTCACTCGATCGTGCCTGGCGACACGCTCGACGAGGCGATCGCTCCCGACCTCGCCGGATTCATGGGACAGGGGCCGGTGCGGGTCGGCAATCTGGCGAGGATACAAAGCCAGCACGACGTCTACGGCAGCGCGATTCTCGCGGCGACGCAGATGTTCGTCGACGAGCGTCTGCCCAGAATGGGCGACAGGGCGCTGTTCCGCGAACTGGAGCCGCTCGGCGAGCGGGCGCTGAAGCTGGCGCTCGCGCCGGACGCGGGCATTTGGGAATATCGTAGGCGTCGACAGCTGCACACCCATTCGGCGGCGCTGTGCTGGGCGGGTTGCGACCGGCTGGCGCAAATCGCGCAGCGCCTGGGGATCGTTGATCGGACCGCTTATTGGCGCGGTAACGCGGACGTCTTGCGCAAACAGATTCTTGCGGGGGCTTGGAATGAGAGTAAAGGCGCTCTGGTCGGCACACTCGACGGCAATGAACTCGACGCCAGCGTGCTGCTGCTCTCCGAATTGGGGATGCTCGCCGCCGACGATCCGCGTTTTCTCGGCACGTGCGAGGCGGTCGGACGGGAGCTCATTCGCCATGGTCGGATCATGCGCTACACCAGCGAAGATGATTTCGGCGCCCCGGTGACGGCCTTTCTGGTATGCAACTTCTGGTACATTGACGCGGTCGCCGCGATCGGCCGTGTCGACGAAGCCCGCGAGATGTTCGTCGATCTGCTCGGGCGTCGAAACGCGTTCGGTCTGCTCTCCGAGGACATCCATCCCGAGACCGGCGCCCTGTGGGGAAATATTCCACAGACCTATTCGATGGCGGCGATCATCGATTCGGCAATGCGACTTTCTGTGAAATGGGAGGATGCATGGCGCCGCGTCTGATCCTCGTCTCGAACCGGGTCAAC
>JBEKSH010000066.1:0-8390 GCA_049517235.1 Roseiarcus sp.
GGGCTCGGGCCGCACCTTTTCGGTCGTGGGGGCGTAATGGATGAGTTCGATCAAACGATTGCGGAAAATCACCTAGCCCGGCGAGACCGCCACGTCGCGCCCGACCTGAAACGCTTCGGCGCCGGCTGGCTTTCGGCCGCCGGCGGCGCGATCGAGGTCATCGAGAAAGTTACTAAGACCCGCGAGGAGATTCAGTCCCCCCGTCTCGAACGTCCGGCGCGCGGCGGTCGGGTTGGTCATGAGAAAATTCGAGGGACTGAACATATCGAGGATTTGCCGCGACACGAAGGCGACGACATTTTCATGCTGCCGGTTCACGCCCCGCACACCCGTTGTCGCATTGCGCCACCATTCCTCGTGCAGCAGAAACGACTGGTGGAAAAGGTTGTATGGCCAATGGCGCCAATCTTCGCTCGTGAATCGGCGATCCTGCGGGGAGGGCTCGATGCAGGGTTGCGTCGGCCGCGCCTCGAGCGCCGCACGCAAGCTGAATTCGCCGAGCCGCGCCGCCTCGCGAACCGCCTTCTCGGCGAGTTCGATCCGCCTTCCCGGGGAAGAAGCGAGATGGACGGCCCAGTCCGAAAAGGCCTTGGCCAGGGCGATAGGTGAAAGCCCGCCGGTCATTTGCGCCACGGCGGCGCGAAGCGAGCGATCGAGGAATTCCAGATTCTGCTCGCCTGGCGGTTGCGCGCTCATGCCATCAGGTCCCGGCGGCGCCCCGCCGCCTTCCGGCCCCGGACGAGGCGGCGCGATACCGTCGGCGCGCGACAGATCGGGGGCGAGGATCGGCGCGGGCATCAAGGGGCTCCCAAGATCGACATCGCCACGCTAAAGCGAAATCGTCCCATGACCGCTGATCCAGATCAATTGCGCGTCAATCAATGCGGCGCGCGCGGCGCCTCTCGCCGTCGAAGCGCTCGTGACGAATATTGACCTACCGCAAGGCGCTTGAACGCAAGTCTGGCAGGTTACGATTCGAATAAGCCCATCAAGGAGCCGCCGCCATGCTTGCCTCAGCCTTCCACCTCCTGCTTCTGGCCGTTCCGGCCGGGCTCTCGTTCGCCGCATTGCTGAGGTGGGGATCGGAAGGGCGCGACGTTCGCGCCCCAGCGAGGATTTCGGCGGGCCGAAGCCGGCGTCGCGCGCGGTAGGTAGTGCTTCTCATCGACGGTGGAAACAGCCGATGCGGGTGAATTGGGCGGGTCCAGGGCCCTCAGGCGTCGCCATGCGGAAAATCTACTCCATCGAGCCGATCACTCTCGGGACCGCGGATCGCGCCTACCCCCTGATCAGAGCGGTCGCGCCGACTGTCGCGCTTGAGGAATGGCGCCAGTTTTGCCAGGGCGCCGCTTCGCCGCTCGCCGCCGATGAGCGCGCGAGCAGGCGGGAGCAGGCGGTCCTGGCCATCGATTCACGCAAACACGTCAAAGGGTTATGCATTTATTCGATCGGAGAGCACTGGTTCTACGGCCGCTTGCTCGACATTCCCATCTTCATCGCGGCGAGCGCCGCGGACGCACGGGGAGTCGGGGCCGAGCTGCTGCAATTTCTGCAGGCCGTGTGCAACCGATCCATTTGCTCCGGCGCCCGATTTTGGACGATGGGCGCGGAGGCGTGGCGCCTGCGTCTCAGCGAGGAAGAAATCCGTCGGACGGATCATGGCGTTTTCGTGCCGGCGCTCGCGAACTTCGCCCAGATGGAGAATGCCGAATCCGCGCTGATGCGCGCTGGCCTCGCGCTCATCGATCGACTTTCCCGGTAAAGACATAGCCGACCCCGCGCACGGACTTGATTAGCGCGGGATTCTTCGGATCGCCTTCGATCTTCTTGCGCAGGCGCGCGATCTGGGCGTCGATCGTCCGGTCGTACGCCTCAAAGGTTCGTCCGCGCGTCAGGTCCATCAGCGTCTCGCGGCCGAAGATGCGCCCTGGATATTTGGCCAAAGTCGCCAGCAGATCGAACTCGCCGGTGGTGAGCGGGACCGCGTCGCCTTTGGGCGCGACGAGGCGACGCCGTCCGATGTCGAGAAGCCAGCCGTCGAACCGGATGACCTCGTCATATTGCGTCTGTTGCGGCGCGGCGGGCTCGGACGTCGGCTTTCGCCGCCGAACCACGCTCTTGACCCGCGCCAGCACCTCGCGCAGGTGAAACGGCTTGGCGATGTAATCGTCGGCGCCGACTTCGAGGCCGACGACGCGATCCATCACCTCGCCGCGGCCGGTCAGCATGATTATTCCGACGTCGGAATGGGCGCGTATCTGGCGGGCCAGCGTCAGTCCATCGTCGCCGGGCATCACAACGTCAAGCAGAACGACGTCGACCCGGTTCGTCGTCAGATATTCGCGCATGGCCGCCCCGTCCGCCGCGGCGGCGATCTGGTAACCTTCCTGCGCGAAGTAGCGGGTCAGCATCTGACGAATGCGCGAATCGTCATCGACAACCAGAATATGGATGGCGGCGTCCTCTGATCGAGTCATGGGCAAGCGGTTGGCGGCGCGCCGGCCGCGCCGAACCTCACGCGAAAAGGCTTGTCACACATTGTTACAAATCGGCGCAAAATTACACAAGCGAATGATACGCTGGTTACATAGCCGGATTCAAATGCGGCATATCAAAGGTCAAGAGGATGCAGCCATGTACAGCCAAGCCGCCATGACGTCATCTCGAAATTCCGCCTTTATGCCGGCTCAGCCGGTCGAACGCGCCCCGACGCTTCAGGATGTCTTCAGAGGCCAGCCGGTCGACTCCTATTCGGCGGGCGAGGCGATCTTCTGGGAAGGCGATACGGCGGGTCATATTTTCGATGTCCTCGAGGGCGTCCTGCGCGTATGCAAAATCCTGCCGGACGGCCGTCGCGCGATCATGGGCTTCATCTATGCGGGCGACGTGCTCGGCGTGTCGATGCAAAGCCGCTATCTGTTCACGACGGAGGCGGTGACGGACGTCAAAGTTCGGCGGTTTTCCCGCAACCGCTTCTTCACGCTGGTCAACGAATCACCCGAGCTGCGGCCGCAGCTGTTGGCGATTCTATGCGACGAAATGTCCGCGGCGCAGGACCAGATGCTGTTGTTGGGCCGCAAGAACGCCGAGGAGCGCGTGGTCAGCTTCTTGCTTGCCGTGCACCGCAAGACCGGCGTCGGAAACACCATCGAGCTTCCGATGAGCCGGCTGGACATGGCCGACTATCTGGGACTGACCATTGAAACGGTGTCGAGAATGATGACCGGGTTGACCCGGCGCGGCCTCATCGTGGCGACCGGGCGCCACACCATCGCTTTGCCCAGGATCAACGCGCTGCGGGAGGTCGCCGGAACCGACGAACCGCGCGCCGGGGTTCAGGGCGGGTCCTCCGCCGCGCGCCGGGCCGTCTGGCCCAATTGAATCAGAGCCGAGTGTGGAAACAAGTCGTGTATAGGCCGCTTGGCATGGATCCGTTGGGAACCGCCGACAATCTCGAGGAGTTCGCGAGGCTGTTCGACTTGGCGAACGTGATCATCCATCAGACCGACGGAAAGATCCTGCATTGGACGACCGGCTGCGAACGCCTCTATGGCTGGACCAAGCAGGAGGCGGTCGGCGCGGTGGTGGACGATCTGCTTGCGACCAAATTTCCGCAACCTCGCGATTCGATCCTCGCCGCGCTGTTCGAGAAGGGCTGCTGGCAGGGCGAACTCGAGCACCAGAGGAAAGACGGGTCGGCGGTCGCGATCGCCAGTCTCTGGGGCGCGCGGTCGACGGGCGACGGCGCGTCGTTGTCGATCCATCAGACGAACAACGACATTTCGGAATTGAAGCGCGCGCAGGCCGATCTGGCTGCGCGCGAGGCCCATTTGCGCTCGATTCTCGACACCGTCCCCGAATCGATGATCGTGATCGACGAAGGCGGCCTGATCAGCTTATTCAGCGCGGCGGCCGAGCAGTTATTCGGCTATGCGGCGCATGAGGTCGTGGGACGCAACGTCAAGATGCTGATGCCCTCGCCCTATCGGGAAGGACACGACGGCTATATCGAGCGCTATCTGAGAACGGGGGAGGCGCGCATCATCGGCTATGGCCGTGTCGTAACCGGCCTCAGCAAGGATGGCGCGACGTTTCCCGTCGAACTTGCCGTCGGCGAGACGCGCGTCAACGGCCAGCGGATTTTCACAGGTTTCGTGCGCGACCTGAGCAGCCGAAAGAAGATGGAGGAGGAACTGCGGCAGGCGCAGAAGATGGAGGCGATCGGGCAGCTCACGGGGGGGATCGCGCATGATTTCAACAACCTGCTGACGGTGATCTCAGGGAACCTCGAAATGCTGGAGGCGAGCCTCGACAGCCCCGGACAGCGCGAACTGGTGAAAGAAGCGCAGGACGCGGCTCAGGACGGCGCCAAACTGACCGCGCAGCTGCTTGCTTTTGGCAGGCGGCAGCCGCTCAATCCCAAGCTTGTCGACATCGACCAGATCGTATCCAGTTTCTCCGATTTCCTGCGCCGCACGTTGGGCGAGGCGATCCAGTTGCGCATGATCGTCACCGGTTCGCCGCATCAGGCCGTGGTCGATGCGTCGCAGTTGCAGAACGCCCTGCTGAACCTCGTCCTCAATGCGCGCGACGCGATGCCGCGCGGCGGCCGGCTCACCATCGAGATTTCGCAAACGCAGCTCGACGCCGATTATGCGCAAATGTATCCGGAAGTGCGCACCGGCCGTTATGTGCTCATTTCCGTAACCGATACGGGAACCGGCATGCCGCCGGAAGTGCGCCAGCGCGCCTTCGAGCCGTTTTTCACCACCAAGCCGGCGGGCGCCGGCACCGGGCTCGGATTGAGCATGGTCTATGGTTTCGTCAGACAATCGGGCGGATACGTCCAGCTGTACAGCGAGCCGGGCCAAGGGACGAGCCTGCGCATCTTTTTGCCGTCGGCCAGCCCCGCGCAGGAAAAAAGGGAGCCGTCGGCGCATGAGGCCGATTCCGCTCCCTTGCCTCGCGGGTCGGAGACGATATTGGTGGTCGAGGACGATCCCCGCGTGCGCAGGGTCGCCATCGCGCGCCTCAGAAGCCTCGGCTATCAGGTCATCGAGGCGGCCAAAGGCGCGGCGGCGCTCGCGATTCTTTCCAAACACCCCGAGATCGCGATGATCTTCACCGACGTGGTGATGCCCGGGGGAATGAGCGGCGACGAACTGGCGCAGGCCGCCCTGGCGGTGCGGCCGGACGTCAAGATCCTGTTGACGTCGGGTTATGCCGAACCCGCGGTTGCGAGCCAGGGCCTGAGCGCCGGAGCCTGGCTCAAGAAGCCCTACACCGCCGCGGAGCTGGCGCGCAAGATTCGCTCCATCCTCGACGCGCCGCAAAAGTAAGCGGCAAACAGGCGAGGTCGCCGCGCCGCGCGATTGAGATTCGGAAAACGCCGCGAGCGCGCAAAAGCTGCTCAGCCCGCCTGGACCGCCACGGCGCGAAAGCGCATCACCGCGACAAACAGGAAGAAGCCGCCGACAATCGCGACAAACAGATACTCCGGCCACACCAGCGCGAAGCCGGCGCCCCGGTACAGAATCGCCTGCGCGAACGAAACGAAATGAGTCGAGGGCGAGGCTGACATGATGATGCGCAGGTAGGCGGGCATCGACTCAAGCGGCGTATTGCTGCCGGAGAGCAGGTTCATCGGCATGGCCACGAGGATATAGAGCAGGCCGAGCTGCGGCATCGACCGCGCGATCGTCGCCAGAAAGATTCCGATCGCGGTTGAAAAGAACAGATAGATCGCGACGCCGACCAGGAACAGGCCGATCGAGCCCGCGACGGGAATGCCGAGCAGCTGGCGCACCACGATGGCCAGCGAAAGGCCGGCCGCGATGGTGATCACCAGGCCATTGGCCCAGACCTTCGACATGGCGATTTCGAACGGCGTGACGGGCATGACCAGCAGGTGGTCCATGGTGCCATGCTCGCGCTCGCGGATGACGGCGGCCCCGGCCATGATGACCGCCAGCATGGTGACGTTGTTGATGATGCCCATGACGCTGGTGAACCATGCCGTCGTGACATTCGGATTGAAGGCGACGCGCACGGCGAGGGTGATCGGGGAGGCGGCGACGCCTTGCGAACGCGACAGAAAGGCGCCCTCGGTGCGCGACGCGAAATTGCTGATCTCGGTCGTCAAGATCTGCTGGATGTAGCCCGAACCGAGCCCGGCCGACACCATCGCGGTCGCGTCGATGTTGACCTGGAGAGTCGGGTCTCGTCCCGCGACGACATCGCGTTCGAAATACGGCGGGATCACAATGATGAACGTGTAGGCCGCCGTATTCATCAGGCGATCGATGTCCGCCTCGGCGACCGGCTGCGGGCGCTTGAAATAGGGCGGCAGGAGGGCGGCGATGATCCGGTGCGACAAGACGGAATTGTCTTCATCCACCACGCCGACGGACGCGTTGTGCAATTCCTGTGAATTGCTCTGCGCCTGTGAGTAGACCGAGAACGAGAACGCCCAGATCACCAGCCCGAGCAGCACGAAATCCCCGAAGAAGCTTCGAAGCTCCTTCGTTCCAAGCCAGAAGATGTTGCCGAGAACGCGCATGCGGGGACGTCCTCGCTAGACTTCCTGCTCGCGCAGCAGCAGCAGGCTGAGCACGGTGAGAATCGGGATGAAGACGACCAGCGCGAGCAGGCTCCCCGCGAGGTCGCCGAAGCCGAGGCCCTTGGTGAAGGCGCCGACGCTGATCTTCAGGAAGTAGGTCATCGGGAAGCCGCGCCCCATCAGCGCGGGAAGTCCGGTCAGCGACGAGACCGGCGAAATCATTCCGCTGAACTGCGTCGCGGGGAGCATCGTCAGGATCGCCGTCCCGAACAGGGCCGCGATCTGCGTCCGGCAGAAGGCCGAGATCAGCATGCCGATGCCGGTGGTCGCCGTGACGTACAGCAAGGCGCCCAAAAACAGGGTTGGGAAGCTTCCCTTCAGCGGCACGCCGAACAGGAAGACGGCCATCAGGCTCAACAGCCCGAAATTGGTCATCGCGACCGCGACATAGGGGATTTGCTTGCCGAGCAGGAACTCCATGCGGGTGACCGGCGTGACATAAAGGTTGGTGATCGAGCCGAGCTCCTTCTCGCGCACGATGGCGAGCGCCATCAGAATGGCGGGAATCATCACGAGCAACAGGGCGATGCTTCCCGGCACCATCGCATAGATGCTGTCGAAATCCTGGTTGTAGCGGAATCGGATCTCGATCCTCGCCGGCGCCGGCGTCGCCGCTTCGCCGTGTCTGGCGAGGTCCGAATTGCGCAGCGCGTCGCGCGTCTCGTCGAATGTGGCGATCGCGCTCTGGCCGTTTCTGACGGCGATATCCGACAGGAATTGCTGGTGAGCTCCCTGCAGGTAGGCGCTAATCGTCGCGGCCCGAAACGGCATGGCGCCGTCGATCCATGCGCCAACTGACGTCGGGACGTTCTTCTTGATGTCGCGGCCGAAGTTCGGGGGGATCTCGATCCCCGCCTTGATGTCAGCCGATTGCAGGCGCCTCTCGAGGTCGGCCTGGTCGGCGATCGGCGCCTTCTCGATGAAGTAGGGGGAACCGCGAAGCTCCTCCAGATAGGCTCGGCTTTCCGGCGAATTGTCGCGGTCGAGGACGGCGAAGGAGAGATTGTCGACGTCAAGCGAAATGCCCACGCCGAAGATCGTCATCAGAAAGGCCGTGCCGAGAAGCGCGAAACCCATGCGGATCGGATCGCGCAACAGTTCGAGGCTTTCGCGGATCGTATAGGCGAACAGCCGGCGTAGGCTGAACGAGACTGCGCGGGCCGGCCGCGCGGCCTCGGGCGTCGCCGCGGCGGGACGGTCGGCGGCCGCGGGCCGGAAAGTCTCCTTGGCGACCCGCACGCCGTTGGCCTCTTCAAGATAGTCGATGAAGGCGTCTTCGAGGCTGCCGGCGCGGCGCGCCTTGACGAGTTCGGCCGGCGCGCCCGTCGCCAGAACCCGTCCCGCGTCCATCAGCGCGATGCGGTCGCAGCGCTCGGCCTCGTTCATGAAATGCGTGGACACGAAAATGGTCACGCCCTGATTGCGCGACAGGTCGACCAGCAGCTCCCAGAACCGGTCGCGCGCGAGCGGATCGACGCCCGAGGTCGGCTCGTCGAGAATGAGCAGCTCCGGCTCATGCACGATGGCGACGGCGAGCGACAGGCGCTGGCGAATGCCGAGCGGCAGATCGGCGGGGCGCTGGTCGAGATAGGCGGCGAGCCCGAAGCCGGCGACGAGGTCGGCGATGCGCGCGGCGGCCTTGGCGCGCGCCAGATGGAACAGGTGCGCGTGCAGATCGAGGTTCTGGCGGACCGTGAGTTCCGTGTACAGCGAAAAGGACTGCGACATGTAGCCGACGCGAAATCGCGCGCTCATGTCGGAGGCGTCGATC
>JBEKSH010000067.1:0-8341 GCA_049517235.1 Roseiarcus sp.
CGGCGTCGTCAACGTGCCGACGTCGAGCATCGCGCGCCTGAGCGACAGCCTGGCGCCGACGCTGGCCGGACCGGAGATCGGCGTCGCCTCGACCAAAGCCTTCACTTGCCAGCTTGTGGCGCTGGCCGCGCTGGCGATCGGCCTCGGACGCGCGCGGGGAACACTCGACGAAGCCGCGGCGGCGGCGCTGGTCGCCGAGCTGACGGCCGTCCCGGGCCTGCTCGCGCAGGCGCTGAAGCTCGAGCCCGCCGTCGAGGCGATCGCTCATTCGCTCGCCAGGGCGCGCGACGTTCTCTACCTCGGGCGCGGAACGTCCTATCCGCTCGCGTTGGAAGGCGCGCTGAAGCTCAAGGAATTGTCGTATATCCACGCCGAGGGCTATGCGGCGGGAGAACTCAAACACGGGCCGATCGCGCTGATCGACGAAGCCATGCCGGTGATCGTGATCGCGCCGCGCGACGCGGTGTTCGAAAAGACCGTGTCGAACATGCAGGAAGTGGCCGCGCGGGGCGGCAGGATCATCCTGATTGGGGACAAGACGGCGGCGGAGGAAGCGGCGGTGCCCTTGGCGCACTTCTTGGCGATGCCGGAAATGGGACACGAATTTGCGCCCATCGTCTACGCCGCGACCGTCCAGATGCTCGCCTATCACACGGCGGTGCTGATGGGTAAGGACGCCGACCAACCGCGCAATCTGGCCAAATCCGTGACGGTGGAATAGCGCGACAGGCGCGCCGCCTTGCTTTTGGCGCCTCGTGTGGCCATGGTTCGACCGGCTGATGGCTGCGCGCTGCGACGGCCTGACCGGTTGACCGGGCGCGTCGCCGAGCCAGCCGGGCGCGCCTTGACTTCGCGCGACCCGGCGTCCATTTCGCAGCGAGCCGCTGTTTGACGAGATCGCCATGACCCCAGAGCCGAAAACGAGCGACTTCGACGGTGAATCAATCATCGTTCCGCCGCGCAGCCTCGGCTCCCGGCTGCGCACATGGTTCTTCACCGGCCTGGTGATTTTCGGCCCGGTGGCGGTGACCCTGTATATCGCCTGGTGGTTCGTCGACACCGTCGACAATTGGGTGAAACCCCTGGCGCCGGCCAGTCTTTGGCCCGATTCCTATCTGCCGGTCCACGTGCCCGGCTTCGGCGTCGCCATCGCGCTCGTCGGGCTGACGCTGCTCGGATTCCTGGCCGCCAATATCGCCGGGCGCACGTTGCTGCGCGTCGGCGAGTCCCTGCTCGACCGCACGCCGGTCGTGCGCGGCCTGTACAAGAGCGTCAAGCAAATATTCGAGACGGTGTTCAGCCAAAGCGGCGCCCAGTTTCGCAAGGTCGGGCTGGTGGAGTTTCCGGTCAAGGGCGCCTGGTCGATCGTGTTCATCACCTCCGAACCTGCCGCGGCGGTCGCCGGCGTCCTGCCGCCCGGCGAAATGACTTCGGTATTCCTGCCCTGCACGCCAAACCCCACCACCGGCTTCTATTTCTTCATTCCCAAAAGCGACGTCATCGAACTGGCGATGACCCCCGAAGACGCCGTCAAGCTGGTCGTATCGGCCGGGGTCGTGCAACCGCACAGTCAGGCGGCGCTGGCCGCGATGGCGCTGGCGGCGCGGCAGGAGAAGGCGCTGGAGGCCGCGGAGGCGAACGCCCCGATAAAGCGCGTCTCGGGGTGAACCGCCGCCGTTCGAATGGATCGGCAAGCCGTCAAGCTCACCCCGCCTCCAGCAGCCGCACCGCCTCGTCGCGCTCGAAAAGATAGAGCAGCGTGCGCAGCGCGCGGTTCTCGTCGCCCGCCAGCCGCGGATTGCGCGCCAGCGCCGCCTGCGCGTCGTCCCGCGCCAGCGTCAGCAACTGGCCGTGCAGGTCGAGGCGCGCGAGGCGGAAGCCGGGCGCGCCGGCCTGGCGGGCACCGAGCACCTCGCCTTCGCCGCGCAGCCGCAAATCCTCCTCGGCGATGCGAAAGCCGTCTTCGGTTTCGCGCAGGATTTCAAGCCGCGCCCGCGCGACCTCGCCGAGCGGCGCCTTGTAGAGCAGCAGGCAGGTCGAGCGGCCCGCGCCGCGCCCGACCCGGCCGCGCAACTGGTGGAGTTGGGCGAGGCCGAAACGCTCGGCGTGTTCGATCACCATGACGGTCGCCTGCGGCACGTCGACGCCGACCTCGATGACGGTGGTGGCGACCAGCACCTTCGTCTCGCCGTGCTGGAACCGCTCCATCGCCGCGTCCTTCTCGACCCCCTTCATGCGGCCGTGGATGAGACCGACCGCCGCGCCGAAGATCGCGCGCAGCGCCTCGGCGCGTTCCTGCGCCGCCGCGACGTCGAGCGCCTCGCTTTCCTCGACCAGCGGGCAGACCCAATAGGCGCGCGCGCCCGATGCGATCGCGCGGCCGACGCCGGCGACGACGTCGCCCAGGCGTTCCAGCGGGATCGCCCGCGTGTCGACCGGCGTGCGGCCCGGCGGCTTTTCGGTCAGCGCCGACAGGTCCATGTCGCCGAAATAGGCGAGCGCCAGCGTGCGCGGAATCGGCGTCGCGGTCATCACCAGGATATCGACCGCCTCGCCCTTGCCCGCCAAAGCGAGGCGCTGATGCACGCCAAAGCGATGCTGCTCGTCGACGACGGCGAGGCCAAGATCGCGAAACGCGACGCTTTCCTGAAACAACGCGTGCGTGCCGACGGCGATGTCGACCTCGCCCTGCTCGAGCGCCGCCAGCGTCCGGCCGCGTTCGGCGGCCTTGTCGCGGCCCGTCAGCACCGCAATGCGCAGCCCGGCGGCCTCGGCGAGCGGCCGCATGCGCGTAAAATGCTGGCGCGCGAGGATTTCGGTCGGCGCCATCAGCGCCGCCTGCCGCCCCGCCTCGACGACGCCGGCCATCGCGAGCAGCGCGACGATCGTCTTGCCCGAGCCCACATCGCCCTGCAGCAGCCGCAGCATGCGCTTTGGCGCGGCGAGATCCGCGCGGATTTCGGCGAGCGCCTTGGTCTGCGCCGCGGTGAGCGTGAAGGGCAGGGCGGCTTCGATTTTTGCGGCCAGACGCCCCTCGCTCGCGCTCGACCGGCCGGCGAGATTGCGCATGCGCGCGCGCACCATCAGCAGCGCCAGCTGATTGGCGAGCAATTCGTCATAGGCGAGGCGCGTCGCAGCGGGGCCGACAGGATCGATGTCGCCGGGCGCCTTCGGATTGTGGATCGCCGCCAGCGCGGCGGCGAACGAGGGCGCGCGCAGGCGCTGCGCGGTCTGGTCGCCGATCCATTCCGGCAATCGCGGCGCCCTTGCCAACGCGCCTTGCACGGCCCTGGCGAGAACGCGCGGAAACAGGCCTTCGGTCAGCCCGTACACGGGCTCGACGGACGGCATTCTCGCGAGCGCTTCGGCGTCCATCACGCGGTCGGGATGGACCATCTGCAAGTGGCCGTCCCACATTTCGAGCTTGCCGGACACCCAGCGCGTGGCGCCGAGGGGAAGCGCCTTGCGAATCCAGTCGTGGTTGGCGAGGAAGAACACCAGTTCGACGTCGCCGGTGTCGTCCTCGACCAGCACTTTGTACGGCGCTTTCGAGCGGGCGTTCGGCGGCGGGCGGTGCTCGGCGACGCGCACCTCCAGGGTTGCGATCGCGTCCAGCGCCGCGTCGCGGATTTTCGGCCGCGCGCGGCGGTCAAGCGTCGCATGGGGCAGGTGGAACAGCACGTCGAGAACGCGCGCGCCCTGCGAGCGATCGAGCAGCCGGTCGAGCAGCTTGGCGATCTTGGGGCCGACGCCGGGCAATGTGGCGGCGGGCGCGAAAAGCGGATCGAGCAGGGCGGGGCGCATCGGGGATTTATACGCGAGAAGCCCGCGCGCGCCAGTCGGCGGGACGCCTTCGCGGGCCGAAGCCTCAGGACGTTACGGGCGCCGCGTCCGCGTAACAGGATGCGCTTTCGCTCTCGCGGCCGCGCACGACGCGCCGGCCCTTCAGCGGACCATGCGTCTCGGTGACGACCGTGCATTGCGTCTCGGGCTCGCCGTCGACATGCGCAAAGATCACCACCCAATCGCCGGTCTTGCCCAGCTCGTGCGCGTTGGCCGTGTTCGAAAACAGCACGGTGAAACGCCAATCCTCGCGCTGCGCGTGCAACACGGGCAGCCAAGCCTCGGTGGCCGGATTGAAACGTTTGGGCGCAATCTTCCGCAAGGTTCCGGCGGCGGCGCGCTCACGATATTCCCGGTCGACGTCGAGCAGCATGCCTATCGGCGCCGCGCGCCGAACGGCCGCCGCGGCCCTGGGCCGTCGGCCGAGCCGCTCGGCCAGGCCGGCGCGAATGACCGCGGTGCGGCGCGCGCCGATTCCAGGCACGCCGTCGAGGCGCCCGTCGTGCGCCGCCTGCTCCAGTTGCTCGAGCGTTTCGACGTGCAGGGCGTCGTGAATTCGCGCGGCAAGTTCGGGTCCGATCCCGGGCACGGTCTGGAACATTTTTCGCGGCTCCAGTTCTCCGGTCAGCCGATCGAGCTGGGTCCAGCGTCCGCTGGCGATCATTTCGCCGATCGCCGCGGCGATGCCCCTGCCGACATGCTCGATCTCCATCAACCCGGCGATTCCCTGTCTGCGCCAGATCGCCTCGGCCGGCTCGGCGAGCGCGTCGATCGCGTCGGCCGCCTTGCGATACGCCGCCGCGCGAAAACCGCTGTCCAACTGCCAATCGAGCACTTCGGCCATCCGCCGCAATTGTCCGGCGATCTCGAGGTTGCCGATCGAAGCCATGCTCACCGCCCTCGCTCTCGCAGCGGCATGGATCACAACCCGAAGGGATAGATGTCCGGCGCGCCTTCCGCCGGCTCTCCGGCGAGCGAGGTGACCGGAGATGTCTGCTCGAACCACACCAACGCGTCGAACTGTGCGGACAGACGCGCCTCGAAATAGTGGCTCCGCCGTTCGCTCTCCGGCCGGTAGATCACGCCGATCGCCCGCTCCAGCCGGCTCAACGACAAATCGGCGGCCAGCGCGCGATCGGCGCGCCAATTGGTCAAGGCGCGCTCATGGCCTGCGTCGCGGAAAACCCGCTCCCAGCTGTCGGCGCGCGCCGGAAGCACGGCCTTGACCCGTGGCCGCTCGCCCCATTCGTCGGCGGCCATGACATGCCCTCGATCGGTGGAGAATCCGATCAGCGCGGCCTGGTCGCCAAATTTGGCGCGGCAGAGCTGGCCGATATTGAATTCGCCGCCATCGCCCATCGCGGTCGCGGCGGCGTCGCCGATATGCGAATTGTGCGCCCAGACGACCGCCTTGGCGTCCGCCCCGCGTTGGTCGAGAACGCGCGTCAGCGTTTCGAACATGTGGCTGTCGCGCAGATTCCAGCTCTCGATCGCGCCGCGATACATCGCGCGGTAATAGCCCTCGGCCCCGAGCACCACACGGGCGTTCTGTTCGGCGTTGAAATATTTCTCGCCGTCCGCGGCCATGTACGTCATGCGCCGATCGAGCAGGGCGACCAGTTCTTCGACGGCGCCGTCCTCGCAGCTCAGGCCCGTCGCGCGGGCGCGCGCCCCGTAGGCCTGCGGCGCGTCAAGATATGGTGTGAGGCACGAATAGCGCCGCCGCGCCGCGGCCGCTTCCACGGGATCGACGCGATCAAGGTAGGCGAGCACCTCGTCGCGCGAACGATGCAGGCTGTAAACGTCGAGGCCCCTGACCTCCAGCCGGTCGTCGACGGGACGGCCTTCGTTCCAGCGCCGCATCGTCTTCAGGAAATGAGCGAATTCGACGTTCCGCCACATCCAGCGCGGAAAGTTGACGAAGGCGCTGCGCTCTCCCCAGACGCCGTGTTGGCGGATGAAGCGGTCAAGTTCGGCCGCGTCCGGCCAGTCGCCCTCAATGGCCAGGATGCGGAACCCGTGGCGCGCCACAAGCCGGTGGGTGATCGCCGCGCGCGCTTTGTAGAACTCGGCCGTTCCATGCGTCGCTTCGCCGAGCAGCACGATTTTGGCGTCGGCGAACACGTCGAAACAGGCGGCGAAAGCATCAGGCGAATGCAGGTCCGGCAGAGGCTGCGAGCGGGCGCGCACGCGCTCGGACAGATCGCTGATCGACGGGGTCAACCGGATGGGCATCACGCAATCTCCCGCCTCTTTGATTCGCCGCGCCGGGTTGGGCGGCCGCTGGGCCAGCGGGCGACGGATGCGCGTTTGTGTCGCCCCCCGCGTTGCGTCATGGCGACGCTCGCGCTCATCAATGCGTTTCATATCAATCTGGGCGAAAGCTGCGCTTCTTTCCATGATCAGGATCAAACGCGATTGGACATCGCGCGCGACCCGATCGACAGGTCCGCCGACCCGCCGGCGCTTTTCAACCTCGTCGCGGCTTCAAAAATCCGCCCGCGCGACGCGCCCGGTCTGCGGCTCGACCGGCGCTTTGTCGGCCTCGCGGAAGCGCGCGCCATAGACCTGCAGGTTCTCATAGACCCGCTGCACATAGTCGCGCGTTTCGTCGAACGGGATGTGCTCGACCCAGTCGACGGCATCGACGCCGGCGGCGCGCGGATCGCCGTAGGCGTCGATCCATTGCTGCACGCGGCCGCCGCCGGCATTGTAGGCGGCGAGGGCGAGCAGCGTGGAGCCGCCTTCGTCATTGACCAATTCCCCGAGATACGCCGCTCCCAATTGTGCGTTGTAGACGGGATCGGCGACGAGCCGCACGGCGTCGAA
This sequence comes from Roseiarcus sp., assembly GCA_049517235.1. Taxonomy (GTDB): domain Bacteria; phylum Pseudomonadota; class Alphaproteobacteria; order Rhizobiales; family Beijerinckiaceae; genus Roseiarcus. The sequence continues at coordinate 6,673 of JBEKSH010000067.1, forward strand.
GGCGACGCCGGCGCGGCTCGCGGTTTGGCGGGCGGTCGACGGCAGGATTTGCATCAGCCCCTTGGCGCCGGCGCCCGACGCCGCCCGATCGGCAAATTCGCTCTCCTGCCGGGCGACCGAATAGACTAAGGCGAGATCCGCGGAATTGTTCAGCGGCGCGAAGCCCGGCACGCCGAATGTCGGGAAGGCGCTTTCGTCGAGCGCAAAGCCGCGCTCGGTCGCCAGCTTGCCGATTGCAACGCTGGCGAGCCCGTCGCGCTGGGATTGCACGACCTGCGCGAGGGCGGCCAGTTGCCGCTCGTCCTGATAGGTCCGCGCGGCGTCGAACGCCAAAAGCCGGGCGAAGCCGTCCAATTTGGCGGCGTAGAGAAGCGCGACGACGCGCGTCGCCTCGGCGCGCGCCTCGCCGGTCGCGACGCCGGATGGCGTACGAAGGGCGAGCGCTGGCGCATGAAGCTTTTGCGCGGCGAGCTGTCCGTAATAGGCGATCGGATAGGCGGCGGCGCGCTCGTAAAACAGCCGCGCGTCGTCGCCGCGCTGAGTCTGCTCGGCGGCGCGTCCCTGCCAATAGGCGGCGCGGGCGATCGCCAGCGGCGTTTGCGCGATCGCCGCCGTCGCGGCGAAATGGCCGGCGGCGGTTTGCGCTTCGCCCAAAAAGCGCAGGGCGATCCAGCCGGCGTGGAATTCGGCGTCGACCCGCGAGGGAATCGAAACGGCGGAATGTTCGGCGCAAAGCGCATAGGCGTCCCTCGCCATTCCCGCGTCGAGCAAGCGGCGCGCCACCATCCGGCGCTCGTCCCACCAGCGGTCGCCGTCGATCAGCGCGGCGGCCTCGCGCGGCGCGTGGCGGAGCAGCAGGGCCGCCTCCAAAACGCGGTCGGCGCGGCGCAGCGCTTGAATGCGCAGGTAGAGCAGGCCGGGGTCGGCCTTCAACGAGGCGGGCGCCGCGTCAAACGCCGCCTCCGCCACCGGCCTGGCGACGGCGCTCGCCCAGAGCCGGGCCAGCGCCAGCTCATCGGCGCCGGCCAGCGCCGCCGCGCGTAGCGCCGGCGCGATATTCCCGGCATAGAGCAGCCGCTCGGCGCGGAACTTGTGGTCGGCGCGGGTCCGCAGGGCGGCGAATTCGCCGAGCACGGCGCCTTCGGTCCAGGCGTCGAGATCGCTGTCCCGCCAAAGGCCGCGCACCAACGCGGCGGCTTGATCGGGATGGCCGGGGCGGAGCGCCCTCGCCAGCGCCAGCTTGCCGCTCGACGTGCGCGGCGGATCGGCGGCGAAGTATGTGGCGACAACTTCGGGACGCGCGCGGTCGCGATAGAGGGCGGCTTCCTGAAAGGAGCGAATCCACACCCTGGCGGGCCAATCGGGATGAGCGGCGGCGAACGCCGCCAGCCGGCCATCGTCGGGGCGCGGCCCGGACTTCAGCGCGATCCATTCGAGGGCGAGGCGTTGCAGCGGGTCGTCGACGGCCTTGGCGAGCGCGTCGCCGCCGGCAAGGTCGCCCTTTTGATACAGCGCCGTCGCCGCCAGCATTCGCGAGAGATCGGCGCCGCGATCGGCGGCCACGCCGGCCAACGCGCCGGAATTGGCGCCGGACGCCGGGTCCTGTTCCCTGCCGATCCGCGATACCGGCGTGAAATCCAGCTTCGCTTCGCCGGCGTGCGAATCCGCC
>JBEKSH010000068.1:0-8331 GCA_049517235.1 Roseiarcus sp.
CAAATCCTGCGAATAGGAACTGGCCATTCATGCTGGCCTCCTCGCCAGTTCCAGCCTTGAATCAAAATTCAACCGATTCGGGAATCCCCCCGCGAGTCAATCTCAGAGCAGGACGCTCTAGCGTTTTCAAGCGGAGCGTACACGCTTCGCGCAAAAAAATGCGGCCGATCAAGGATCCGGCGCGATCTTTCGATGTGACGAAATCGCAAGGCGCGCCGGCCGCGGACTTCGCGGCGCCGGCGCCGGCGGGCTTGGGGCTATTCTGATCATTTTCTCGATCTTTTTTCCGCCGGCGAGGCTATGATCCGGCCGAAATAGCGAGGTTCTTGCTTCACGCGTCCTCAAAGCCAGGGAGATTTCAATGTCCAACAACGCAAAAGATTCTGTCGCATCGGACTTGTCCGCCGACCTCGCCGCGTTGCGAGAAGATATTGTGCGGTTGAGCGATGCGGTGGCCGGCCTCGTGCGCGCCCAGACCGACGCGGCAGGCGCGGCGCTGAAGGGCGCGGTAGGCGGGGCCCGCGAACAGCTGTCGCAGGCGGCGAGCCACGCCCAGGACAGCGCGCTTGGCGCGGCGGCCGACCTTGAGCGCCGGATAGAGAAATATCCCCTGACGGCCGTGCTGATCGCAGCGGGCGTCGGGATGGCGCTCGGGATGATGAGCAAGTCGCGGGGATGAAGGGAATGCAATTCTTGTCGGCTTTGGCTGCGCGCTCGCGGCAGAGCATGCGGCGCCTTATCCTCTGCGCCGCGCTCGCGTTCGCTGGCGCGCTGTCGGGAGCCGTCGGCCTCGGTTTCGCGACCTACGCGCTGTTCGAAGCGTGGCGGCTGCAATACGGCGTCGTCATCGCGTCGATCGGGCTGAGCGCGATATATCTTGTCCTCGCGCTCGTCTTTTTTCTTTGCCTTCGCCTAGTCGGCGCGCCGCGATCCGCAAAAGCGGTATCCGGGCCCGGCGAAGGATCGACCAGCGACGCGGCGGCGCTGAAATCCTCCGCCCAGGCGAGCGGCGCCTCTGACGCGGCCGCCTTGGCGGTGGGCGTCGAAATCGCCAGGCAATTGACGCCGCTCCAGCTCGCGTTGCTGGCGGCGTTCTCCGGTTTTATCGCAGGCCGCAGGCTGTAGGGCCCCGCACCAGGCGGCCTCTGCCAAGCCGATTGCGGCCTTATGCGAAGCTATGAAAAGTGGTCTTGGTGCCCCTGGCCGGAATCGAACCAGCACTCCTTGCGGAACTCGATTTTGAGTCGAGCGCGTCTACCAATTCCGCCACAGGGGCCCGAACCGCTTAAGGTCGGGACGGGGCCGTATATAGCGGCGGCCGCCGGCTGGTCAACATCATCGCGAACCTTTGACGAAATCGAGGCGAGCCTGCGATCCGAACGGCCACGCGCCGGCGCGGCATTGCAGGCGGCGCGGCGAGGCGGGAGATTCCATGTCGCGTCCGGCGCGCTGGCGTCCCGGCGCCAAGTTGCGGCTGTCCGACGCGCGGAAAGCGGACGAGCCCGCGCGTCGTTACGAGGGGCGACGGATAGTCACAGCGAACGTTTGAAGTAATGCGCGATCTCTCCGACAATGCCGCGCCGAAACAGCAGCACGACGGCGATGAAGATCGCGCCCTGGATGACCATCACCCATTGGCCCAGATATTGGCCGAGGTATTGCTGCATCGCGACGATGATGAACGCCCCGACAACCGGTCCGTAGATGGTGCCCATGCCGCCCAGCAGCGTCATCAGCACGACTTCGCCCGACGTCGAGAAATGCACGTCGGACAATGAAGCGTTCTGCGCGAAGATCGCTTTCGTCGCGCCGGCGAGGCCCGCGAGGGCCGCCGACAGAACGAAAGCCGCCAGCTTGTATTGGTCGACCCGATAGCCGAGCGAAATGGCGCGCGGCTCGTTTTCGCGAATCGCCTTGAGAATGTCGCCGAACGGCGAATTGATCGTGCGGTAAATGACGAGGAAGCCGAACAGGAAAACCGCCAGCACGAAATAATAGAGGACGGTCTGATTGGACAAATCGAGCAGATGCAGAAACAAGCCCTGCGGCACCGACTGGATGCCGTCCTCGCCGTGGGTGAACGGCGCCTCGAGACTGAAGAAATAGATCATCTGCGACAGCGCGAGCGTGATCATCGCGAAATAGATGCCCTGCCGGCGGATCGCCAGCGCGCCGGTCACCACGCCGAGCAATGTCGAACTGGCGGCGCCGGCCAGAATCGCCAGCCCGGGATCCAGACCCCATACTTTGGCGGCATGAGCGCCGACATAGGCGGCCAAGCCGAGAAACATCGCATGGCCGAACGACAGGAGCCCGACGTAGCCGATCAGCAAATTGAACGCGCAGGCGAACAGCGCAATGCACAGCCCCTGCATCAGAAAGAACGGATAAACCACGAGGGGCGCGACCACGAGGAGCGCGGCCATGACGAGGAACACGTTTCTTTCGTCGCGCCCGCTGTGCGCCTGAGCCGTGATTCCGGTCGTTTGCTGCTGCTCGCTCATTTCAGGCGGTCCTCCCGAACAGGCCGGCGGGTCTGATGAGCAGGACGATCGCCATGATCACGAATACGACCGTGTTCGAGGCCTCGGGATAAAACACTTTGGTGAGACCCTCGATGACCCCCAGAGCAAAGCCTGTGACGATCGAACCGAGGATGGAGCCCATGCCGCCGATGACGACGACGGCGAAAACGACGCTGATTATGTCCGTCCCCATTCCCGGACGCACCTGATAGATCGGCGCGGCAAGCACGCCCGCCAGCGCGGCCAGACCGATGCCGAACGCATAGGTCAGCGTGATCATCCGCGGCACGTTGACGCCGAAGGCGCGCACCAGCGTCGGGTTCTCGGTCGCCGCCCGCAAATAGGCGCCAAGCCGCGTTTTCTCGATCAGGAACCATGTCGAAAAGCAGACGGCGGCCGAAAAGACGATGACCCACGCGCGATAGTTGGGCAGGAACATGAAGCCGAGGTTCCGGCCGCCGCCTAGTTCCTTCGGAATCGCGTAGGGCAGGCCGGAAGAGCCGAAGAAATTCTGGAACAGGCCTTCGATGACGAGGGCGAGACCGAAGGTCAGCAGCAGACTGTACAGGGGGTCGAGGCCGGCCAGTCTCTTCAGCAACACCTGTTCGAGGAGGGCGCCGAACGCGCCGACGATGAGCGGCGAAAGAATCAGCGCGAACCAGTAGTTGAGGCCCAATTCGTTAAGAAGGAAATAGGCGCAGAACGCCCCCACCATATAAAGCGCGCCATGCGCGAAATTGACGATATTGAGCATGCCGAAAATGACGGCGAGCCCGAGACTGAGCAGCGCGTAAAACGATCCGTTGATCAGGCCGACCAGCAGCTGCTGGAACAATTGCTGCGAAGAAATGCCCAACATGCGTGACGCCCCCCGGCCGTCGATCGCCGGCCGTCCCTCTGGCGAGGGAGACGGCCGGCGTGGCGACTATTTCTTGACCAGCGGACACTCGCTTTGCGCGAGCGGACGGAACGCTTCATCCGCGGGTATCGTGGCCAGAAGCTTGTAATAATCCCACGGATATTTCGATTCCGACGGCTTTTTCACTTCGAACAGATAGGCCGGGTGGATCTTGCGCCCGTCGATGCGGATCACGCCCTTGCCGAACAGCGGGTCGTCGGTCGGCAATTCCTTCATCTTGGCGACGACTTTCGCGCCGTCATGGGGATTGCCGCCCATCGCTTCCAGCGTCTTGAGATAGTCGAGCGTCGAAGCATAGTCACCGGCCTGAATCATCGTCGGCTCGGCATGGGTCTTCATTCGCTCGGAGAACCGTTTCGCGAAGGCGCGCGTGCCGTCGTTCATGTCCCAGTAGAAGGTTTCGGTGAAGGTCAGGCCCTGCGCGACGTCCAGTCCCAGAGCATGGACGTTGGAAATGAATATCAGCAAGGCTGCGAGCTTCTGGCCGCCCGCCGTGACGCCGAATTCGTGCGCCTGCTTGATCGAATTCATGGTGTCGCCGCCGGAGTTGGCGAGGCCGATCACCTTGGCCTTCGAAGATTGCGCCTGCAGCAGGAACGACGAGAAATCCGCCGTGTTCAGCGGAATATTCGCGCTGCCAAGAATCTTGCCGCCATTGGCCTCCACGACCGCCGAGGTGTCGCGTTGCAGGTCGTGCCCGAATGCGTAATCGGCGGTCAGGAAGAACCAGCTGTCGCCGCCTTGCTTGACGATCGCTTTCCCTGTTCCATTGGCGAGCGCGTAGGTGTCATAGGCCCAGTGAATCGTGTTGGGCGTGCACGCCTTGCCTGTCAGAGTCGAGCTCCCCGCGCCTGAAACAAGAAGGACGCCGTTCTTTTCCTTCGCGACGCCGGCGACCGCCAGCGCGACGCCGGAATTCTGCACGCCGACGATCGCGTCCACCTTGTCGACATCGAACCATTGGCGTGCGATGCCGACCGCTACATCAGGCTTGTTCTGATGGTCCGCGGCGATGACGTCGATCGTCCAGCCCTTGTCGCGCAGGCCGCTGTCTTCGACGGCCATATTTACCGAAAGGACCGATCCCGGGCCGCCCTGGTCGGCATAGAGGCTCGACTGGTCGTCCAGTTCGCCGATCCTGACGACCTTGTCGTCGGCGAAAGCGGCGGTGGTCAACAGCAAGCTTGCGATGACGGAGCCGAGGCGCATTGTTTTCATTGAGCGTTCTCCTTGCGGTCTGATTATTGTGCGGATGGGTCCGGCGGGCTCAGACGCCGAGATAATCGTGCAGCTTGCTCATATTCGCCTCAAGCTCGGCGTTGGCGAAGGAATCGATGACGCGCCCATGCTCGATCACGAAATAGCGGTCGGCGACGGTCGAGGCGAAACGGAAATTCTGTTCGACGAGCAAAATGGTGAACCCCTCCTTTTTTAGCTGCGCGATGGTCCGCCCGATCTGCTGGATGATGACGGGCGCGAGGCCCTCGGTCGGCTCATCGAGCATGAGAAGCCGCGCGCCGGTGCGCAGGATGCGGGCGATCGCCAGCATTTGCTGCTCGCCGCCCGACAGCCGGCTGCCGCCGCTGGTCAACCGCTCCTTCAAATTGGGGAACAGCGTGAAAATGCGCTCCAGCGCGAGCCCGCCGGTCTTGGCGATCTGCGGCGGCAGCATGAGGTTTTCCTCGACGTTGAGGCTCGCGAATATGCCGCGCTCCTCGGGACAAATCGCGATTCCGAGGCGCGCGATGCGGTCGGACGTGAGATCGACGGTCTCTTTCCCCTCGAACTTCGCCGATCCCTTGCGCTTGCCGACGATCCCCATGATCGACTTGAGCGTTGTGGTCTTGCCCGCCCCATTGCGCCCGAGCAGGGTGACGACCTCGCCGGCCCGCACGTCGAAATCGACCCCATGCAGGATATGGGATTCGCCGTACCAGGCTTGGAGGCCGGAGACTTCGAGCAGCGGCGTCGCCCCGCTCGCCGGCCTTGCCGAGGCGAGCATCGCGTCAGTCATGGCCCACTCCGAGATAGGCCTGCCGGACCTCCGGATTCCTCGACACGGCGGCGTAGTCGCCTTCGGCGAGGACCCGCCCGCGGGTCAGCACGGTTATCGTGTCGGAGAGATTGGCGACCACCTGCAAATTATGTTCGACCATCAATATGGTCCGATTGGCCGAAACGCGCTTGATCAAAGCGGCGGCGCGTTCGACGTCCTCGTGGCCCATGCCGGCCATCGGCTCGTCGAGCAGCAGCATTTGCGGATCGAGCGCGAGCGTCGTGGCGATTTCAAGCGCGCGCTTGCGCCCGTAGGACATTTCGCCCGCCGCGACATCGGCGAATTCGCCGAGGCCGACATCAGCGAGCAGTTCTCCCGCGCGGCCATTGAGTTGGTCGAGAACCCTTTTCGAGCGCCAGAAATCGAAGGAGTCGCCGCGCTTGCGCTGCAGCGCGATTCGCACATTTTCCAGCGCCGTCAAGTGCGGGAACACGGCGGAGATCTGGAACGATCGCACCAGGCCGAGGCGCGCCACGTCCGCCGGCCTCGTCGACGTGATGTCGCGACCATTGTAGACGATCCGGCCGCGGCTCGGATTGAGAAATTTGGTGAGCATGTTGAAGCAGGTCGTCTTGCCCGCGCCATTGGGTCCGATAAGGGCGTGAATCGACCCGCGCCGGACCTTGAGATTGACGTCCGTGACGGCGGAAAAGCCCCCGAACGCCTTGGTCAGGCCTTCGGTGACGAGAATATAGTCCTCCATGATTGCGGCCGAGCCGGTCGCAAGCATCGCGTTCGCCCTCCCCATTTTTCGAGTCGCATCGTCCCTCTGGACAGAACCCGACTGGGAATTTCTATCTGAGGTCGGCGCGCACTGCACGACGAATCTTTCGACGCCCGACCGCGACTTTCGACCTAGTCCGCCGGGCGGCGGGGCCCTGGCTCAGTCGAGCCGGTTATGCAGCCGGCGCTCCCAATCGAGCGCCTGTTTGACGATCGCTTCGAGATTGTCGCGTTGCGGGCGCCAGCCAAGTTCGCGACGGATAAGGTCGGCGCTGGCGACGATCGTCGCCGGATCGCCCGCGCGCCGGCCCGCGCTGTTGACCTTGAAATCCACGCCGGAAACGCGCTTGACGACCTCGACGACCTGTCGGACCGAATAGCCGCGGCCATAGCCGCAATTGCACACCAAATTCGGGCCGCCGCTGCGCAGATAGGCGAGCGCCGCCATATGCGCGTCAATCAGGTCGGTGACCTGAATATAGTCTCGCACGCAAGTGCCGTCGCGGGTGGGATAATCTTCGCCGAACACGTCCAGGGCCGCATGGCGCCCCAGCGCGGTTTGCACGGCGCGTTTGATCAGATGGGTGGCGTTCGGCGTGGATTGGCCAAGCCGCCCCTGCGGATCCCCGCCCGCGACGTTGAAATAGCGCAGCACGACATGACGCAAGTCATGGGCGCGCCCGGCGTCGGCGAGCATCCATTCGACCATCAGCTTCGAGCGTCCGTAGGGCGACATCGGGTTGAGGGGGGCGTTTTCGGCGACAGGCTCGGACGTCGTCTCGCCGTAGACCGCCGCGGTCGATGAGAAGATGAAATTGCGGACTCCCTTTCTCACGGCGCATTCGATCAGATTGCGCGCATTGGACGTGTTGTTGAGGTAGTATCCGAGCGGATCGGCGACAGATTCCGGCACGATGATTTTCGCCGCGAAGTGGGCTATGGATTCGACCTCATGCTCGTCAATCAACCGCATTATCAGCTCCGAATCGCCGAAATCGCCGACGACGAGCGTCGCCGCCGCCGGCGCCGCCCAGGCGAATCCTGTCGACAAGTTGTCGACGATGACCGTTTTTTCGCCCGCGTCCGCGAGTCCGAGCGCCATGTGGCCGCCGATATAACCGGCGCCGCCGGTGACCAGAACTGACATTGTTTTCCCCTGACCCGCCTCTGTCTCAAGCCATCTTAATCAAATTCGGACGATCAATGGCGATACGCATAGCGCCAGGACCGCCGACGGAGCGTCGCTTCCGGCCACTTCTTTAGGAAACGCGCAATCGAAACGCGCGGGATCTCCGCACAAACGCCAGCCTGAACGAATCCCCGCCATGGAAGACGAGAAAAGACATGAACAAGCCAATCCGCAAGGCCGTTCTGCCGGTGGCCGGCCTCGGCACGCGTTTTCTGCCCGCCACCAAGGCTGTTCCGAAGGAAATGCTGACGATCGTCGACCGTCCGGTGATCCAGTATGTCGTCGACGAGGCGCGCGAGGCGGGCATCGAACATTTTGTCTTCGTCACCGGCCGCAACAAGGCGGTCATCGAAGATCATTTCGACACGGGCTATGAACTGGAAGATATGCTCAGGAAGCGCGGCAAGCGGCAGGAATATGACGCGCTGATGGCCGATCTGCCGGCGGCCGGCGCGACCAGCTTCACGCGCCAGCAGGCCCCGTTGGGCCTTGGCCACGCCGTCTGGTGCGCGCGCGAAATCATCGGCGATGAGCCCTTCGCCGTGCTGCTGCCCGACATGATCACCATGGCGGGGAAGGGCGGCAGGCGCTGCCTCGCGCAATGTCTGGACGCCTACGCCCAGCATGGCGGCAACATCATCGCAGTCGAGCAAGTCCTCCCCGAGGAGACCCATCAATATGGAATCGTCGCCGTCGGCGCCGATCACGGCACGTCTTTTGAAATCACCGGCATGGTCGAAAAGCCGAAAAAGGGGACCGCGCCGTCCAATCTCATAATCTCGGGCCGATACGTTCTTCAGCCGGAGATTTTCGGGATTCTGGAGCGGGTCGAGAAGGGCGCGGGCGGCGAAATCCAGCTCACCGACGGCATGGTCGCGCTCGGCAAGAGCCAGGCTTTCCATGGCGTTCGGTTCGATGG
>JBEKSH010000069.1:0-8310 GCA_049517235.1 Roseiarcus sp.
GACCCGATCCTCGGCCGCGACGAGGAAATCCGCCAGATCGTCGACGTGCTGATGCGCCGGCGCCAGAACAATCCGATCCTCACCGGCGAAGCGGGCGTCGGCAAGACCGCGGTCGTCGAAGGTTTCGCCCAGCGCATCGCCTCCGGCGACGTGCCGCCGCCGCTGCGCGGCGTCAAGCTCCACGCGCTCGACATCGGCCTGATGCAGGCGGGCGCCTCGATGAAGGGCGAGTTCGAGCAGCGTCTGCGTTCGGTCATCGACGAAGTGCAGGCCTCGCCGACCCCGATCATCCTGTTCATCGACGAAGCGCACACGCTGATCGGCGCGGGCGGCCCGGCGGGCACGGGCGACGCGGCCAACCTGCTCAAACCGGCGCTCGCGCGCGGCACGCTGCGCACCATCGCGGCGACGACCTGGGCCGAATATCGGCAATATTTCGAGAAGGACCCGGCGCTGACGCGGCGCTTCCAGCCGATCCACATCGGCGAGCCCGACGTCGCCACCGCCGCGGTGATGCTGCGCGGCCTCGTCGCTCCGATGGAGAAGCACCACAAGGTGCGCGTCAGCGACGAGGCGATCGTCGCCGCGGTCAATTTCTCCCATCGCTACATCCCCGCGCGGCAATTGCCCGACAAGGCCGTGAGCTTGCTCGACACGGCCTGCGCGCGGGTGGCGATCAGCCAGCACGCCAAGCCGGCCGCGATCGAGGACGCCGAGGTCGCGATCACGTCGTTGGAAAGCGAGAAGCAGTCTCTGGCGCGCGAACGCGACCTCGGCTCCGCCAACGAAGAGCGCATCGCCGAGATCGACGCCGGTCTCGTCAAGCAGCGCGAGCGCCTCGCGGCGGTCGAAGCCGACTGGGCGAGGGAGCGCGCGCTCGTCGAGGAAATCCTCGCCTTGCGCGAAAAGCTCGCCGCCGAGCCCGAGGCCGAGGCGGCGGGCGCCGTCGCCGCGGTCGAGCCGCCGCCGCCGGAAGCGGAGCGCGCCGCGCCGCGCGTCGACATCGCCGCCGTCGCGGCGCCGGACGGCGCTGTCGCGCTGAGCGAGGCCGAAGCCGCCCGCGCCGCTCTGCGCGCCAAGGTCGGCGAACTCGGCGACATCGGCCCCGACAAGCGCATGATCTACGCCCATGTCGACGAGCAGGCGGTCGCCGCCGTCGTCTCGGACTGGACGGGCATTCCCGTCGGCAAGATGGTCGCCGACGAGGTCGAGACGGTGCTGCACCTCGCCGATATCCTCAACCGCCGCATCGTCGGGCAGAACCACGGCCTGGCGATGATCGCCAAGCGCATCGAGACCAACCGCGCCAAGCTCGACAATCCCAACAAGCCGATCGGCGTGTTCATGCTGTGCGGCCCCTCGGGCGTCGGCAAGACCGAGACGGCGCTGGCGCTCGCCGAAACGCTCTACGGCGGCGAGCAGAACATCATCACGATCAACATGTCGGAATTCCAGGAGGCGCACACGGTCTCCACGCTGAAGGGCGCGCCTCCCGGCTATGTCGGTTATGGCGAGGGCGGGCGCCTGACCGAGGCGGTCCGCCGGCGCCCCTATAGCGTGATCCTGCTCGACGAAGTCGAAAAGGCCCATCCCGACGTGCATGAGATTTTCTTCCAGGTGTTCGACAAAGGCGTCATGGAGGACGGCACGGGCCGACGCATCGATTTCAAGAACACGCTGATCATCCTGACCTCGAATGTCGGCACCGACGCGATCATGGAGGCGGCGAAGCGACCGGTCGTCCCGGACCCCGAAACATTGGCGGTTGCGCTGCGCCCGGAACTCCTCAACGTGTTCCCGCCCGCCTTGCTCGGGCGCATCGTGACGATCCCGTATTTTCCGCTATCCCCGGATATGCTGGGCGGCATCGTGCGGCTTCAATTGGGGCGCATCGGCAAGCGGATCGAGGAGGGCCACGGCGCAACGTTCACCTATGACCAGACCGTCGTCGATCACATCGTCTCGCTGTGCAATGATCCGGATTCGGGCGGCCGCGTCATCGACAACATCATCACCAACACGATACTGCCGGCGCTGTCGCGCGAGATCCTCAAACGCTCGCTCGCGCGCGAGGAAATCCGTCAGGCGAAAGTGGCGGTCGCCGAGGGGGCGTTCGCCTATGAGGTGGCGTGAACGAGAAGCGCCGGCATCCGCGGCGCTTGGGATCGAGGAGGGCGGCCACGCGCCATCGGGGACCGAATATCCTCTTTGGTAGCGCACAGGCGCGCGCTTCCTGCGCCTCTCGGCCGGAACCTCCTTGCGTGAACACGAGAAATATTGGGACACGAGCCACGATTATTCCGGCACTTTGCAATTGAGTCGCTAGCTCGCCGCAAAGTCGATTTTCAGGCTGCGCCGCGATTGTTCGCGCCGGCCGACGCCGAGAGTTCACGGCTTTGGGCGCCAGCCGGCCTTCAGGGGTGTGTTCGACAAACGGGCGATCCCGTCCCGCCGCAAGATTGCAAAGGAGTGAACAATGGCCAATCGCTTTGAACAGGTCGACGAAATCCAGCCCGACGCCATCACCGTGATCCTGGAACAACGCGGCGACGGGAGATGGGCCAAGGTCCATTGCCCGGCTTCCGCGCATGCCGGGCTGCTGAAGGACATGACAAGCGAAAGCATGGCACCCAAGGACGCCCTTTCCAGCGCCGTCAAGCTCGCCAATGAACTGAAACTGGCGATCGTGGTGATTGACCCCGACGGAGGCTGGAAGCAGGAATGGGGCGAACTCTATCGTTGGCGCGACGAGGCGGGAACGCTCTGACCCGGCCGGTCGACAAAAAATGCGCGACAAGAGACGCGGACAACCATAAACAACGAGCTTGGCGTCAGTGGAAGGGAAGTGGCCAGAGGAGACGCGCGCCAGTGGGGTCACGCCATGACCGGCTCGCAAGTCTGGCGCTCGCCGTCTTGCTCGCAACGGGCGGCTCGGCCATGGCCGCGCTGCGCGTCTGCAACAAGACCCGATACCTGCTCAACTTCGCCGTCGGCTATAACGCGGGAGCCGATTTCGCGACCGAAGGCTGGTGGTCCGTTACGCCCAATACTTGCGCGACGCCGATCAAGGGCCCGTTGAAGGGGCGGTTCGTCTATCTCTACGCGACCGATATCGACGCCAACGACGTGTTGAAAGGCTCCGTGTCGATGTGCGTCGACAAGCGCAAATTCCAGATTTTCGGAATTGCCGATTGCTGGCGGCGCGGCCTGCAAGCGGTCAATTTCGCCGAAATCGATACGCTTTCCTCGCCCGACTGGACGGCGTTTCTGAACGACGCCGGAAAATAGGTGAGCGACGCCGGCGTCGGTCCCCGCTCAGCTGCCGCCCTTCAGCAGCGAGAGCGCCTCTTCGGGCAAGAGATCCTTGAGCAAGCTCAGAAAATCGCGGGACGCCAGCGCCTTCGCCCGGTCCAGCAGATAGGGCGCCGGGCTTGACGGCTCGGCCCTGCGCATATGCGCAGCGACCCCGTCGATCAGCGCCAGCGCCGCCGCCCGCGAGACGGCGGCGGGAGCCTTGAGCTTTTCCGGCGGCTCGGCCGAATCCGAACTCGCCAGAATGCTGTTGACCGGGACCATGAAAGCGGCGTCCGCGCCCACGAAGATGCGGGCCGCGTCGGCATGGGCCGGCGCCAGAAGCTTCATCACCTCGTAGAGGTTCTTGCCGAGAAGCCGGCGCGCCTGGCCGATCAGCAGCACGGCCGCGCTCGACGGCTCCATGGTTTCGAAATAGGCCAAAGCTGCGCCCAGCGCGGCGTCGACATCGGCCAACGACGCAAATTCCTGCGCCGGGGCCGGCGGGCCGGCGTCGGACGAGGGCGTTGTCCGGTCGGCTTGCGCCGCGGGGGCCGCGACGCTTGGGTCGCGCAGCGCGACAGCCGCTTGTATGAAGGAGGCCATTCGGTCGACGAGCGGCGACAAAGCCTCGAAATTTAGCGCCTGCTCAAAGCCGACGCGTTCGATCAATATCGTGCGGATCTGCGCGATCGAAGTCTTGAGCAGCAGCAAGGAGCGCAGCGTCTGGGCGAGTCGGGCCATGTCCGCGTTGAGCAGGATCTTTTCGATCGTCGCCGCGTTCGGCAGGGTTTCGCCCTCGCGCAGGTTGGCGTCGCCGTGCGCCGCCATTTGCGCGCGAAACGTCAACACGCCGTCGCGCTGCGTTTCCGCCAAAGGCGCATATTGCAAGGGCAGGACGACGACGGGGCCGTCGTCGAGCGTCGAGAGTTGCGAAATGCGGGCGATAAAATCGCCGTCCTCGCCGCGCGGGTGCGCGTCGTCCCAGTGATCGGCGAGCAATCGCGCGAGAACGGCGAGCCAATGCGCGAACCTGTCGAGGTCGCGGTTGAGAATGGCCAGCTTGGCCAGGAGAACCAGCAGGCGGGCGTCATGGCTGCGCGCCAGCAGTTTGCCGCCGCCGGCGAGGGCGGCGGCGAAATCGATGGATTTTCGATCGAACGAAAAATACGCGGCCGGGAGCTGACCCTCGATGGTCGCCATGAAATTCATGAATTCCGCATCGCCCTCGGCTTCGAGGTCGGGGCCGCAAGGGGCCTCTGCGGAAACGTCGGCAAGGAAGCCGGCGTCGTCAATCGGTTCCGTCATGATGGCGCTCTGGGCGTGGCGTGCCCGGTCTTGGCCGATTGAAGGGTCGGGTCAGACCGTAAATTCCGTCGTCTCAGTCGGGCGAGGGGCGCGCCGAAGCGCGCCCAAATTGCGCTTCGACTATGCCCTCGAATGGCTTATCGTCAAGTTAGATAGACGTTCGGACGCATCCATTCAAATGAGGTTGTCATGGCTGATGGTCCTTCACAAGACGGGCGAATTGGTTCGCTCGCCACGCCGTTGGGCAAGGACACGCTGGTTCTGGGGCGATTTGATGCGTTCGAAGGCCTCGGGGAATTGTTTGAATATCGGATTGAGGCGCTGAGCACAGAGGCGAACATCGACTTCAACAGCTTGATCGGCCTCAATCTTTCGGTGCATCTCGAGACAGTCGATCAAGCCGGGCGCGATTTCAGCGGCATTCTTGTCGAAGCGCGGTGGATCGGCAAGAGAGGCACGCTTTATATTTACAAGCTCGTGCTGAGGCCTTGGCTGTGGCTGTTGTCCCATACTTCCGACTGTCGCATCTTCCATTCGATGAAGACGCCGGACATAATCGTCAAGGTATTCCAGGATCGAGGATTTACTGATTTTCGCAACGACACCACCGGAAGCTACCCGACGCTGGAATATTCTGTGCAATACCGCGAAAGCGATATGAATTTCGTTTGCCGATTGATGGAAGAATACGGGATCTATTACTTTTTCGAACATGAGAAAGGCGGCGGCGGGAGCCCGACCAAGCACACGCTCGTGCTCGCCGATTCGAAATCGTGCCACAAGCCGACGCCAGGCCTCGCCTCGGCGCCCTATTTGCCCCTGACGGGCCTTGTGCGTCGGGACAAGCAGCAATTCGACGATTGGTCGACCTATCGCGGCTTCCAGAGCGGCCGCTTCGTGCTCAACGATTACGACTACGAGAAACCGGGCGCCAACCTGGTCGCCGACGCCGACCACTCCGGCGGCTATGCGCGCGGCTCGATGGAAATGTACGATTATCCCGGCCGATATGACGATCAAGGGGAAGGCAAGACGCTGGCCAAGGTGCGCCTCGAGGCCGACCAGGCCAGGGACCAGCGCCGTTCGGCGGTCGGCTATGCGCCCTCGCTGCTGCCCGGCTTCACGATCACGCGGACGTCCGACGTCGGCCCTGCCTCGGAGGATATCGAATATCTCGTGCTGCGTTGCACGCATTCGTATGGCTATCAAACCTATGAAGCCACGGCGATGTCTGGAGGCGGCGACGCAATCTACGTCGGCACTTATGAACTGGCGAGCAGCGATCGCCCGTTCCGCTCGCCGCTGCTGACGCGAAAATCGATCATTCAGGGTCCGCAGACCGCCAAGGTCGTGGGCCAGCAGGGCGAGGAGATCGACGTCGACAAGGAAGGCCGCATCCTGGTTCAGTTCTACTGGGACCGCAAGAAGGATTCGTCCCGCCGCGTGCGCGTCGGGCAGATCTGGGCCGGAAAATATCAAAAATCTCTATTCATTCCGCGGATTGGCGACGAAGTCATCGTTCAGTTTCTCGAAGGCGATCCGGATCGGCCTTTGGTCGTTGGCTCCGTCTTCAACGCCGACAATGTTCCGCCCACGACCCTGCCCGACAACAAGACAAAATCCGGCATTAACAGCGAATCCAGCACGGGTCACAGCGGCTACAACCATTTCATCTTCGAGGACAAGGCCGGCCAGGAAACCGTGAAGCTGCGCGCCCAGAAAGATCTCATCGTTCATGCCCTCAACAATGAGACGCGCAACATCGACAAGGACCAGTCCGAAACGATCGGCGGCAATCTTACCCAGAGCGTGACCGGCAATCAGACGATCAACGTCGGCGCCGAGGGCGGAACTTATTCGCTCACCGCCACGCAACAGATTGTCCTCACGGTCGCTCAGAGTTCGATCACGATCGATCCGACCGGCATCACGCTGAGCGCCCCGATGATTACATTCAACGCGATGGCCACGATAAGCGAGATGGCGCCGGCGATCACCGTGACGGCCGACGCGACCTACGCGCTCACTTCGGCCACTGTCGCAATCACCGGGGTGACGACGCTGCAGCCAGTGCTCACCGTCAACGGAGCCATAGCCTGGACGGCGGCGGCTGGCCCGCCTCCGATTCCCGTTCCGGCTTGAGTCCCTATCCGAACGTCGCTCCAGGGATCAGGAACGCACGATGTCTTCCCGTCTTCGCTTCACCTCGGCGCGGCAAATCTTCGATACGTTCCAGACCGCCTCGGACGACATCGCGACGCAGCCGACCGGCGAAGAGCCCCTGACCTTCGTGCGCAAGCTTGCGCAGTCCCAACGACCGATCGAGGCCGTCGCCTTTTGCGCCTATCTGCTGCCGCGCCGCGAGGCGGTCTGGTGGGCGTGCCAATGCGTGCGCGCCATCCAGGGCGACCAGGCCGGCGCCGACGCGGCGCTGAAAGCGGCGGAGGCCTGGGTGCGCGAGCCCGAAGAGTCGACACGGCGCTCCGCGCTGGATATCGGCGTCTCGGGAAACAAGCGCGCCGCGACGACCTGGCTGGCGCGCGCCGCCGGTTGGTCCGGCGGCAATATCGGTGGCGCAGGTCTGGCGGCCGCTCCCGCGCCGCCACACCTGACGGCGAAGGCCGTCCTGGCCGCCATCGTCCTGGCGATGGCCAAAGCGGGCGCGCGCAGCCAGGCCGCCTGGACCGCGGCCTGTACGGACGCCTGCATTCGCTTTGCCGAAGGCGGCGACGCCCGGCCGCGTTTGGTCCAGAACGTGGAATCGCCACGCGCGAAGAACGCCGGCGCCGCGCCGCCGCGCTAGGCGATTTCGCATGGCGCCGCCATGGCCCCCTTCAGAGCCGACCGGCCAGATCCTTGGAAAACCCTTGCATGACGCGGTTTTGCAGGATTCGGGGATTCGCGGTCGCAAAAAATCCCTTTGTTTTCAACGGCCCACTATTTGGTTTTGCAAATTTTCGCAAATTTTTTCTTTGCGGAAATGTGGGAAATCAACGGCTTATCGCTCAAAAAATTTGGATTCATCGTTTTTGGGATTTCACGGGCTGTATTGCGGTTATGGCTCCATGGATTGGCGGTCATCGAAAAAACCAAGATAGCACGATTCCCTATTTTCCGAAACAATTTGTCGCTGTCCTGTCGCCGTCCAGGGCCTGCAAGCAAGCCCGGCCGAGCCAGCCGATCGTTCAACATTCACTTGCCGAATCGAGTCGCGATCTGTCGGACTCGATCTCAAGCAGCGGCCACGCATCGGCGAACTGATCCAAATCAAAGCGCCGCGGCGCCGCGGCGGCTATTTCGAAAATGCCAAACAGTTCGTTTGCGCCCGAGGTCATCCTCATTACGGGCATCGAGTCGCTGATTGTCGTTCTCGCGTTCAAACAACGCGGCGGGAGAGGTTCTCTGAAAGTATCGGCGCGCCTCAGCAGCGCAATATAGCCAAGCGTGGAACCGGGGGGATCTTCGCATGCGAACCGTATTGGGCGTCGCGCTTTTGCGGGCGCGAATCAGTCGCCGCGCGTCTTCGCGGGGCCGGAGCGCGCGTCCTCTGTTCGAGGGCCGCCGGGCGCAAGCGGCGCATTCGCCGTCTTCCCCGTCTTTATATTTTCCTTATGCCGCGAGGCCCAATTCCACATGGAATCCTTGCACTCATGTGACGTAAGAATGCGCGGTCAATGTGGAGGCGCACTGCCATGGCTGATCTAATCTATC